>NZ_AKIK01000104.1:0-4015 GCF_000309465.1 Poinsettia branch-inducing phytoplasma str. JR1 | reverse complement strand
AATTTGTTTTTTTATTTTTCTGAGAAATGATGGATTTTATGATAATAATGTTGTCAAAAAGTGTTATGCTATAAATTGGGATAAATTAAATTATAAAAAAATAAAAAAAGGAGGATTGCGAAATGTTTGCGATTATAAAAACAGGAGGCAAGCAATTTAGAGTGTCTCCAGGTCAAGAAATTTATGTAGAAAAATTACCTGTTAATGAAGAAGAAAATTACGTTTTTGAAGAAGTTTTAGCTATTGAAAACGATAAGAAAATTTTAGGCACTCCATTCGTTGAAGGAGCTAAAATTGAAGCTAAAGTGCTTAAACAAGGTAAAGCTAAAAAAATAATTGTAGCGAAATACAAAAGAAGAAAAAAATATCGTTTAAAACAAGGTCATAGACAACTTTATACTAAATTTTTAATCACTAAGATAATCATTTAAGTCAATGATTGAATATTTTTTTCAAAAAGAAAACAACATCATTCAACAAATAGAAATTAAAGGTCACGCTTTATACGCTGTTAAAAATAAAGATATAGTTTGTGCTTCTGTTTCCACAGCTATTATTCTCACTATGAATGCTATTGAATTTTTCGGTTTACAAAAAAAAGTCACTTTTCAATTGAAACAAGGATATTTTTTTTTAAATTTATTAGAAAAAGACGAGATTGTCAATAATCTCTTAACTAATTTAGAATATTCCTTAAAAGATTTAAATAAAACTTATAGTAAATATTTACAAGAAAAAATAATTTAAAAAAGGTGTTTTAATCATGTTAAAATTAAATATTCAATTATTTGCTTCTAAAAAAGGTGTTAGTTCGACTCGTAATGGTCGTGATTCTCATTCTAAAAGATTAGGAGCTAAATTATCAGACGGTCAACGTGCTAATGCGGGTTCTATTATTTACCGTCAAAGAGGAACAAAAATTTTTCCTGGTAACAATGTAGGCATTGGTAAAGATGATACTTTATTTTCTCATGTCAACGGAATTGTTAAGTACGAAACTAAAAGAAATAAGAAAAAACAAGTTTCTGTTTACTTTTTGGAAAACAAATTAAATTAATGTTTTTTCAATTGAGAAGGAACAATTATAAATGAATTTTATAGATGAAGCAATAAATTTCGTTCAAGCTGGTAACGGCGGTAACGGAATTGTTTCTTTTAGAAGGGAAAAATTCGTTCCTTATGGAGGTCCTTCTGGAGGAAACGGCGGACAAGGCGGATCCGTTATTTTTGTTGGTGAATCCGGTGAAAACACTTTATTAAAACTGAGATACAAAACGAAAATAAAAGCTTTACACGGTGTTAACGGTAAAAATAAAACTCAAAATGGCGCTAAAGCTGAAGATTTATTTGTTAAAGTGCCTTTAGGGACTTTAGTTTACAATAATAAAGATAATAGTTTTATTGGGGAAATTTTAGAACATGGTCAACAGTTAGTTATCGCTAAAGGCGGTCGTGGCGGTCGTGGTAATTTCGCTTTAGCCAACTCCAAAAATAAAGTACCTAATTTCGCGGAAAAAGGTGATTTAGGAGAAAGTTTAACCATTAAAACAGAGTTAAAAGTTTTAGCTGATGTTGGTTTAATCGGTTATCCGAATGTTGGTAAATCTTCTTTAATTTCGGTTATTTCTAATGCTAAACCTAAAGTAGATTCTTATCCTTTTACTACTTTACAACCCTTTTTAGGGATGGTTTATCATCAAGATTTTAGTTTTACAGTAGCTGATATTCCTGGTTTAATTGAAAATTCACATTTAGGTCGTGGAATGGGTATTAGTTTTTTAAAACATATCGAAAGATGTAAAGTTTTGGTTCATTTATTAAGTCCTGAAAGTGATGATATTTATCAAAATTATCAAAACTTACTGCAAGAATTAAAAATGTATAATCCAGCTATTTTAAAAAAACCACAAATCATTGTGGTTAATAAAATGGATTTGCCCGATTCTGAAGCTAAATTAGCTGACTTTCAAAAAAAAATTTCTGAGGAAAACATTCTTTCCATTTCTACTTGGAATAGTTTTAATTTAGATGCGTTGAAATTTAAAATTATAGATTCTTTGAAAAATCATCAACCGATTATGCCGGAAATAGATACAACTCATCAGTTTTTTACTTTGGATGAAGAAAAACAGTTTGAAGTTTATAAAGATGAATTTGGCGATTTTGTTGTGAAAGGTAAAATGGTAGAAAAGTTTTTTTATAGAACAGATTTTAATAACTACGAATCAGTGAAAAAATTTTCTCATATTTTGAAAAAAATAGGCGTAGAAGAAGAATTGAAAAGAAAGGGTATGAAAGATAACAATCAAGTGAAAATTTGTGATTATATTTTTGAAATAGCCACTTAATCCAGTCATAAGTATGAAAAAAAATAACTTGAGATATATTAATTTAAAGCAATTGGTGTTTGCTTCTTCTTTATCGGCTTTATCCATTGTTTTAAACGTGATGACGCCTAAAATTTTAGGTTTTGTCCGACCGTTACAAAAATTCCTTTGGTTAGATTTTTTAAAAGTAATCCCTTTTTTGTTTATATCTTTGTATAACAAAAATTATTTTGTTGCTTCTGTAGCGGCTTTTTTATCAGAATTTGTGAGTTTTTGCCTTAGGAAATCACTTTATCCTTATAATCCCCTTTTAAGTGTTTCTTTCGCTTTTTGTTGGGGTTTTTTACCTTTATTAATATTAAAAAATAAGGATATGTCCTTTTTAAAACATTATTTAATTATTACCTTTATTGCGGTGATGCATTTTTTTCTTTTTATCCTTTTAAATTTCTTTTTTATAGACGCTATTTTCAACAAAAAAGAAGGCAGTTTTACGACTTTATTACAAGATAATTTTATGGGAAGATTTTTAACGCCTTTTTTATACATTAAATTTATCAGCGTTTTTTTAGTCTCTTTTTTAATTACTTATTTATACCGTATTATTAAAAAACAATTATTAAACGTGTTTTTTTTTAATTAAAAAAAATCATTTTGTTTCGTTAAGAAGAACTTTTTCCTTTTAGGTTTTTAATCCTTGAAGTTTATAGTCCAAGTTTATAGTTCCTTTTTATTTTAAAATAAGAAATAAACCTTCTTTCTTAAAAAAGTTGTTAAAAAAAAGAGGAGGATGAATAAAAAAACAAACTATTTAATTTTCATTAAATAATTTGTTTTTTTATTTTTATATGGATGATTTTTTATCTTTTAAAGATGAGATATTTTTTTTAATAATAATTGAGTTACATCTTTAATAGATATTTTAGGATCGTTAACGATAATTTCTATTATTTTGTTTTCTTTTTGATAATACTCCACTAAAGGAAGAGTTTCTTGTTTGTAAATATTTAAACGTTTATTGAAAGTCTCTAAATTGTCGTCTTTTCTTCGAATTAAAGGCGTTTTATCTTTGTCGCATAAATTAGCTTTTTGAGGGACTTTAGTAACCAAGTGATAAATTTCTCCACATTTAGGACAAATAATTCTCCCTAAAATTCTTTGCTTTAAACATTCTTCGCTAGAATTGAAGTAAATAACTTTAGTTAAAATGATCTTTTTATCTTCAAATTCTTTAGTTAAAAATTTAGCTTGAAATAAATTACGAGGAAAACCGTCTAAAACAAAACCATTTTTAACATCATTTTGTGATAAGCGTTCACTTATCATAGCGTTTGTCACTTCATCAGGCACTAAAGAACCTTTTTCGATATAAGAATTAGCTAATTTACCTAATTTAGTTTTTAACACAAAATGTTTTCTAAATATATCTCCTGTAGATATATGAGGAATATTGAAATGTTTAGATAAAGCAGAAGCTTGCGTCCCCTTACCAGTAGCGGGCGGTCCTATTAATATTATATTCATTTTTTGCCTCTTTTATTTTGTCTTTATATTCATATTGGTATTGATATCTTTTTTTACCATAAGAGATCGAAAATAAATATTTCTTTTGATGGGTAATGGATAATAATGTTTGATACTTACTCATCAATATAAATTTAAATATAAATTATTTTATTTGATATAAT
>NZ_AKIK01000105.1:0-11192 GCF_000309465.1 Poinsettia branch-inducing phytoplasma str. JR1 | reverse complement strand
TGTTAATTTATTTCTTCGAAAAGATCTACGATAACTTCTTTTTCTAGACATTTAAATCTCCTTTTGTTTAAATTTTATTTAAATAGAAAAACAACTTTATTCACTTATCACCTACTCTTTTCAAGCATTTTTACTCTCTTATGTCAAAAGAAGTTCAAATGGTCTTGTTTTTTTTGTTGTAAAATTAATATAATTAATTATTTTATTTAAATCAAATAATTAATAAAACAATTCAACAAAGCGTGAGAAAAAAGGAAAGAGTAAGTATGGGAAAATTTAAAAATTGGTTTAAATTGCATAAAAAAGCAGTCTTAATCGCTTTAGCTGTTGCGGCTTTTGTATTAACAAGTTTGTTATTTTGGTATTTATACCTCAAACCTAGTACGAACGTCAATGTTAGTTTTTATAACGAAAATGGTAGTGTTGCTAAAATTTTAAAAGTTCAAAAAGGTAAAAAAATTGTTGATGATGAAAGTAATAAAAAACTTTATGAATCTTTAGGCAATAAATACCGCTGGAGTAAAGAAAAAGACGTTTCTCAACAAGTAGAAGATAAAAGAGTTAAAAATTTTAACCCTTATTTAGACGTTGTTAAAGAAAAAACCAATTTATATCCGGTTAAATTAGACGCCAATAGTAAAATGTTAGTTTTCCACGACAAAAAAGGTGTACGTTTATTACCTATGGTGGTTTCTAAAGGGTTGGACACTCAAGAAGTGAAAAAACAATTAGACCAAATGCCTAAAACAACTTATAATGATTGGGTTTTTAAAGGTTGGTATCGCTATTCTTATGGTGGCGAATCTCATTTAGAACCTTATGAATATGGCACTTCAGAAGAACAAGAACAAAGAAAATTAGATAACAAAGGTCAAAACCAATTAGAAGAAGACGTACTTCTTCATGCTTATTTAGAACCTAAAAATTCTAAAAACGTGAACTATAGTGAAGATTAGACAAAAAAATCATTTTTCGCCAAGATGTTCCGCATATTAATATGATGAATTTTCTAGATGGCACAGTAAACGATTTAGGATGTTATTTGAAATCTTCCTTTTTTGTAACTGATATAAATTGGAACAAAGCCATCAAAGAAGGATATGCTAAATATCCGGGAGATTTTTCGCAACACAGAAAAGAAAAACATAAACCAGGCGAATGTGTTCCTGGAGATGAAAACAAAATTTCTACTAAAGTTTTAAAACCGATGACTTTTCCTGGAATAATCAAAAAACTTCCAGAACACGCTCAATTAAAAGATGCTAATAACCGAAATCTAGAAGGCAACGAATATTCCGAAAGATCTAAAAAAGTGTTTGAAAATTCCTATACTTTCACTTTAAAAGAAGGTTTAACTTTTGAAAACGGCGAACCAATCGACGCTAGCACAGTAGAATACACACTTAAACAATATATTGATCCTAAGCAAAAAAATGCTCGCGCAGAAAACGTCTTTAAAGCCGAAGTAATGGATTTAAAAGATGCTAAAGGATACTACGAAGGGCAAATCACTGATTTTAACCAAGTAACTGGTTTTAAAAAAGTAGAAAATGATCCTTATTCCTTCACTTTAACTTACAATAGTGAAAAAGCTTTATATAACGCTATGGGTGCTTTGGATTCCATTACTTTAGTACCTCCTAAATATTATGAAGAATCTTTTGAAAATAAAGCCGAAAGAAAAAATAATGTTTATGGAACGCCAAAAAAACCAATTCAATCTTATGGGCCTTATGTAATCAAAGAATGGTCGCCAAATCAAAAATATGTTTTCAATAAAAATTACAATTATTGGAACAAAAATAAACATCATAATAAAGCTATTTCTTGGACAATAGTTGATAAAAAAGATATTCAACACTCTATGTTTAAAGACGGAAAAGTAAATACTTTCGGTCTTGATTCTAATTATTATCTTAGTTACAGCAAAGATCCGACTTATAAAGAATTACCTGTAGATAATAAAACATCTTTATCTATTAATGTTTTAGATAGAAAAGATGAATTTAAAAATGCCAAAACAACAGCAGCTTCATCTATTTTAAAAGATTTAGATTTTAGAAAAGCTTTATTTTATGCTATAGATAGGCAAGATTTTGTTAATCAAGTAGATATTTTAAGCAATCCTTCCTTTTCTTTTGTTCCCGATGTAGCTTGTGTTTATTTCGATGAACCATTCGAAGTTCCTTATAATTCCAGCGCAAATCATAAAGAAAACCAAAAAATATTAACTGATAAAATGGATACTTATGGTTTTGATCCTGCAAAATCAAAAACTTTTTTTGATCGTGCTTATGATAAATGGAAAGTCAATAACCAAAAGGATCCTAAATTAGAAATGGAATTTATATATAGTAACATTAGTGAACAAACCGACAAAAAAGCGCGTTATTTGAAAAATGTTTTTGAAAACACTTTCGGTAGCGATAAAATAAATATTAAACTAAGTTCTATTACAAGAGAAACTTATCTCCGTAAATTACAGGCAGATAAGTATGATTATGAATTAGTATTTAGTCCTGTTATAGGTGGCGATATTACTGGTTATTATTTCAATTCTTTAGGTGTTGATAAAAAATGGTGTTACGAAACCATGGGAATAGAAAGTCTTTCTGAACAAAAAATTTCTATTAATTTAACTAAAATAACACAAGAATTATAACAAGACAAACCAGTTTGGTATAACGATTTTGTAAACGGTTTCATCCAAGAAAACAAAGAAGAAGGCAAACTAACTAATAATATTCCTATCCCAGGTTTAACAAAAGAAAATGGCAAACACATGTGGAAAGGCACTATTACTGAATTTATGCATTATTGGAATAAAACTTTAATGAATCCAGGCAAGTATGCCTCTTCTAAAGAAGAAACTATTTTCAACATCGTTCAAACGCTAGAAAGAGTCTTTTTAGAAAATCTTCCAGCGATTCCTATTAGCGTAGCCAAACGAGCTTATGTAAGTAACAATTTAAAAAACTTATGGCCTAATTATGATGTTTTATGGGGTTGGGGCGATAGTTCTTATGAATTTTTAACTTCTGATTCTGATTATCAAGATTTGTAAAAGGTAAGGAATTGCATGAAAAAATATTTATTAAAAAGATTTGCCTTAGCGATAAAAACTTTTTTAAGTGTAACTTTTTCAAGCTTTATATTGATTAAAATGTCTGTTGTAAAACCAATAAGACCCCCAAAAATGGATGATTTAACGTGGAAAGCTATTTGCGAACAAGAGGGTTACGATAAACCGTTATTAGAATCCTTTTATCTTTGGGCTAAAAACGCTTTAAAAGGAGATTTTGGTTTTTCTGTCAAAAGGAATCGTTCTGTGAATGAAATTATTCAGGAAAAAATTCCTACAACTTTGAAAATGAATTTAATTCCTACTTTAATTTCGGTTCCTTTGGGCGTCATGTTGGCGATATTGGCTGTTATGAAAAAAGATACTTGGATTGATCACGGAATTAATTTATTTATTATTATATTCATCGCTCTTCCTACCTTAATTATCGCTTTTATATTACAATATTTATTTGTTTATTGTTGGTATTTTTTTTCTTATCAAGTGGCAACTCCTTCAGAATGGTCGACTAAAGGGTTCATCTTTGGAGCAATGTCTTATTTCTTACCTATCTTAATTATTACTTTAACGACCATGGCAATGTGGATTAGAAAAATAAGAGCCGAACTAAGCGAACAAGTTAATCAAAATTATTTTTTATTAGCTAGAACTAAAGGACTTTCTTTTGCAGAAGCAACTTACAAGCATTCTTTAAAAAACGCTTTAGTCCCTTTTGCACCGTTTTTATTTTATGAATTAATCAGCATTATTACTGGTAGTGTAATTATTGAAAGGATTTTTTCCATTAATGGTAGTGGTAGGCTTTTAATCGAAGCCTACCAAGAAAACGATCAACCGTTAATTATGGCTTCTTTAGTTTTTTATAATTTAATTAGCGTTTTAGCTGTTATTTTGGCTGATATTTCTTATACATTATTCGATCCAAGAATTCAATTAGGCGGTGGAAAAATATGAAGTTAGATCCAAAAGGGTTCCAATGGGCTAAAAATGATTCTGTTGATATTTCATCTGGCAAACAAGTTAGCCAAACAAATAAAGAACCTAAAAAAGGTTATTATCGCACTTCTTTAAAACAATTATTTAAGATAAAAAGCACTAAAGTTGCTTTAGCCATGTTTTTCCTTCTTTTCTTATTTTCTTTATTTGGCGGTTTAGCTGACCCTATGTCGAAAGATATCCAATCTAAACACAGAATTTTTTTTGAAAAATTACCGCCCAAAATACCATTAATTGAAAAATTAAGCATTTTGGATGGAACAAAAACTATTCAAGTTTATGAGGAAGAAATAACCAATATTGAAACTTTTGATAAAAACATTGTTAAAAAAACCAAAGATTCTCGCGAAAAAGGCAAAAAAGCTGTCAAAGTAGATGCTTATTTATATAAACAATATTTATCTTCTCAAAAAGACCAATTATTGACAGAAACAGAATTCCATCAAGCGGAAACAAATAACAGCATTATTTCTTTTCAAAAAACTTCTAACGGTTTATATAAATCTAAATTAAAAATTTTTGAACGTTTTTTCAATAAAAAACCTCAAAATGTGTATTTTTGGTTTGGAACTACGGACCGAGGAGAAGACTTATTTAGCGCAATTAGTCAAGGAGCTAGAACTTCTTTAGCTTTAGCTTTTGTCTTTTCTGTGGTTAATTTGATCATAGGTATTTTAATCGGCTCTTTTTCCGGTTATTATGGCGGAAAAACAGACCTTTTTATCGGCAGAATAGTGGATTTTTAAATTTAATCTCTTTTATAGCTTTAGTTATCGTTTTAACTTTAAAAATGGGCGTTTCTTTTACTACCATCATGATAACGTTTTTAGTAAAAGGCTGGATTCCGTTTTATAATATTTCTCGTACTCAGTTTTTAAGGTACAAAAATAAAGAATATGTTTTAGCTTCTCGCATGTTGGGCACTAATGATTTAAAAATTATGTTTCAACAAATTTTCCCTAATACTATTGGTCTTTTAATAACTGTTTTTGCTTTAGCTATTCCTAGTTTTATTTTAAGCGAAGCAACATATAGTTTTTTAGGCATTATCAAATATCCTAATGGACTTAGTATCGGAGAATTATTAGATCGTGGTTTTCGTGATATCGAATTGAATCCTCATTTGTCCGTGTATCCGACTATTTTTTTAATATATATTATGATAGCTTTTAATTTATTAGGAAATAGTTTGAGAGACGCATTTGATAATTTTGTTTAATAAAAAAGAAATTAATTAGGAGTTGCGATTTGAGCGATATTTTAAAAATAATCGATTTACAAATTAATTTTAAAACTTCTCAAGGTATGATTTATGCTTTGAGAGGAGTTAATTTTACCCTTCAAAAAGGGGAAATTTTTGCCATTTGTGGCGAATCAGGCAGCGGAAAATCTATCACCTCTAAAGCTATCGCAGGTCTTTTGCCTTTTAACGCTATTGTTAAAAAAGGTGAAATCCTGTATGAAAATCAGGATTTAACCAAGATAACAGATAAAGATTTCAATCAGATTAGAGGGCGAAAAATTACTATGATTTTTCAAAACCCTATGACTAGTTTAAATCCGTTAATGAAGGCTGGCAAACAAATTGAAGAGGTTTTTCAAATTAAAGCTAAAAGAGACAAGAAAAATTATTCTAAAACTGAATTTAAAAAACAAACAATTCAATTGATGAAAGAAATGGGCATTGATGAGGCAGACAATAAATATCATCTATATCCGCACCAATTGTCAGGAGGGATATGTCAAAGAATAGTTATAGCTATTGCACTAGCTAATGAATCAGAAATATTGATTTGTGATGAACCCACTACTGCTCTAGATCCTATCGTGCAAAAACAAATTTTAGAATTAATTAAAAAAATTACCAAAGAACGTCAATTATCAGTTATTTTCATTACTCATGATTTAGGTGTTATTGCAAGCATTGCTGATCGAGCGGCAGTTATGTATGCTGGTAAAATTGTTGAAATAGGTCAAATAAACGAGATTTTTTATAACGCTCATCATCCTTATACTTGGGCTTTATTACAATCTATGCCAAATTTAAATACTAAAGAAGAAAATTTAAATTTCATTGAAGGTCAACCGCCTGTTTTAACTTTTATCCCTCAAGGAGATGCTTTTGCTCCTAGAAATCCTTATGCTTTAAAAATAGACTTTGAAAAAAAACCTCCTATGTTTCCAATTAGCGCTTCTCATTTTGCTGCCACTTGGTTACTCCACCCTTCGGCACCTAAATATGAAGCGCCTGCATTTATCCAATCATTAAGAAGAAAAGGAGGTTTTATTTAATAAAATGTTCGAAAAAACAGTTTTAGACTTTAATAATATTTCTTTCACTTTTCCTAATGGTTTTGAAACTTTAAGAAAAGTTAATTTTAAAATTAATAAAAACGAAATTGTGGGCTTAGTAGGAGAGTCGGGCAGCGGAAAAACTACTATTGGTAAAATTATTACAGGAATTTACCTCCCTACCAAAGGTAAATTGTTTTTCCATAATGGCGATAAAAATTATTTATTAGCTGAAAATAACAAAAAAATTAAAAACAATAGAAAACTACTTTTAAGCGAAATAAAAATGGTTTTTCAAAATCCCGAAGCTGCCTTGAATCCGAGAGCTTTGGTAAAAGAAATTTTGGCTGAAGGTCTTTATGCGCAAAAAATCAAAGATAAGCAAATTATTGATGAAAAAATTAAGAAAATGATCACTTTAGTAGGTTTAAACGAAAGTGATTTATATCGTTTTCCTCATCAATTTTCAGGCGAACAGCAACAACGTATTGCTATCGCTAGATCTTTAATAGTAGAACCTAAATTAATTGTTGCCGATGAACCTGTTTCTGCTTTAGATGTTTCTATTCAAGCACAAATTATTAATTTATTGAAAGAATTGAATCAAAAATTATCTTTAACTATGCTGTTCATTTCTCATGATTTATCGATTGTTAAATATTTTTGCAACCGTATTATAGTGATTTATAAAGGTAAAATAGTGGAAGAAAAAACTAGTGATTTATTGTTTTCAAATCCTGAACACCCTTATACTAAAAAATTAATTGATGCTATCTATGAACCTGATCCGCACAAATATCAAAAATAAAACTAAATTGTTGAAAAAAATTTAGTTTTATTTTTTTATTTTATTCTTACGACATTAAGAAAATATTGAAATTTTTTTCGGTTCAAAGATGTAAAGCAAATATTTTCTCGTTGATAAAAGGTATTTTTATTGTATAATTAATTTGTATTAAAAAAAATGAAATAAAAAAATGTGAAAATGAAGAGATTCTCTCCTCTGCCTGAAAAATTATGATAATTTTTAGGCGAAAAGCGCAATAAATTTAAATAATAGTTGTCTTTTACAACAGCTAAATAAAATTTATTTTTATTATGATTTTATTCGGAGAGTACTTTATAATAAGTACTTTTTTGTTTTAATTTAGTTTTTTATAAAATGAAATATTTTGAAAAAAATATTATTTCTAAAAAAGGAGTTTATTTGATATTAAATACAAAAAAAATAAAAAAGATAATTTAAAAGTTGATGTTTTATTCAATGAAAATATACCTTACGGAGAACATTTAGTTATTGATGAAAAAGGCGATAAACTAGGTGTTTTTGAAAAATCAAAAATACTTGATTTAGCCGATTCTAAAGATATAGATGTTGTCTTAATTAATGGTAATTCAAATCCTAAAGTTGTCCGTTTGATGGATTATTCTCAATTTTATTATGATCAACAAAAAAAATTAAAGAAAATTCAAAAAAAACAAAATATAACGGTTTTGAAAAAACTGCGTATTAGTCCTAATATTCAAGCTAATGATCTAGAATACAAAGTTAAAAAAGTTCGTGATTTTTTAGTTAAAGGCGACAAAGTGAAAATAACTATGTTTTTCCCTGGAAGAATGATAGTTCACTCAGAATTAGGTAAAAAAGTTTTTCAACAAATTATATCTGATTTAAAAGATGTATCTAAAATTGATTTATTTCCGAAATTAGAAGGTCGTCAAATGTCGGCTCTTTTAGTTCCCTTAATTTCTAAAAAATAAAATAACTAAAATTTTCGTCAATATAAGAAGGTAATTATGATAAAGAAAAAAACTCATAAAGGTTTGAAAAAACGCATCAAAATCACAGGTACAGGCAAATTTTTCAGAGGACATGCTTATAAAAATCATTTAGCAGGTTCTAAAACAACTAAACAAAATAGACAATTAAGAGGAATTGTACAAGTTGATCCTTCTGATGTAAAAAGAATTAAACATCTTATTTAATATAATCCGACATTAAACTAAGAAAGAAGGGAAAAAGATGGTTAAAATAAATTTTGTTAACGCAAGACACAAACGTCGTAAAAAAGTATTAAAATTAGCGAAGGGTTATTTCGGTTCCAAAAGCACTCTTTATAAAACAGCTAACGAACAAGTGATGCGTTCGCTTCAGTACGCTTACAGAGATAGAAGACAGAAAAAACGTAATTTTAGAAAATTATGGATTACTAGAATTAATGCTGGTTGTGTTGACAACAAAATTAGTTATTCACGATTTATTCATGGTCTTTTATTAGCCCAAGTAGAAGTTAATCGTAAAATATTAGCTGATATGGCTTATCAAGAACCCGATATGTTTGCTAGTTATGTTGAATTAGCTAAAGAACATTTAGCAAAAAAAGAACTGATTTTAACGCAACAAAAAGCTAATAAAACTCCAAGACAAGAAGAAAAAAATACATCAGAAAAAACAACAAAAAAAGAAGTAAAAGTTCAATTAGAAAAAAATAAACCAGTTGAATCAACTGTTGAATTGACTGAAGAAGCGCCAGAAAAAGTTAAAGTTGTGCAAGAAGAAACAGAAGTGGAAAAAAATGAAGAATTAGACTTAAACAAAATGCTTGTAACAGATTTAAAAAAATTAGCTAAAACACATAATATAGATGACGCTTCTAAAATGAAAAAAGCAGATTTGATTAAATCTCTTGAAAAAGTTATTAAGAAAAATTAACTTTATAATACATAAGAAAGGTGTTTTATAATATATGGAAATGAAAAAAACAAGTCCTAAATGCAAAACCGTTTTGAACTTATTAAAAGCAATTTTTTCTTTTGTTGCTGCTTGTTCTTTATGGAACCCTACGAAAATTGAATACCAAGGGTGGCAATTGAGCAATATTTTATTAGCTATTTCTATTATTTTGTTTGCTTATTTTTTTGCTTTCACTAATTTAAAAAAAAATAAAGGTTTTATCAAGTTTTTATTCTTTATGGAAAGTGCGGTTTTAAGTTTGATTTCCGTTGGCTTATCTGTAAAACCTTTAATTCACAATGAATATTTAGCTAAGATGTTAGAATTGACTAATATCATCGCTTATATCTTTATAGTTCATTTTTTAATTCAAATTTATGTGCATTATACTAAAAAAGAACAAAAAAAATCTAATTTTGCCTTTTTTTCCTATTTGATTCTTTTCGGGTTAAGTTCTTATTTATTAGGGGCAAAATTTGACTTACAAAATACTATTTTAAAATCTTTATCAGTTACATTAGCAGTTATATTCTTCGTTTACCTATTCTTGTTTGTTAAAGGTGTTTATAAAGTTATTAAAGAAACAAAACAATTGAAAACAAAAGAACAATCGAAAAACGATTCACAACCTAATGACAAAACCGTTTAACGAACAAACTTACAATCAATAAACTAAAGGAGATTTGTCGTGTCTGATTTATTACAAAAAATAAAAGATTTAACCATGTTAAATGGTATTTCTGGTCAAGAAAAAGCAGTTAACCAATACATTGAAAATAATGTAGAAGGTCAAGTTGATAAAATTGAATACGATAATTTAGGTAGTTTATTAGCTTATAAAGGCGATAAAGGCCCTAAAATAGTTCTTGCTGGGCATGTTGATGAAGTTGGTTTGATGGTTAGCGAAATCACTAAAGAAGGTTTTGTTAAATTTCAAACTATCGGCGGTTGGGTTTCTAAAGTAATGTTAGCCCAAACATGGCAAATAAATACTAAAAAAGGTGTTTTATTCGCTGTTACAGGGGCTAAACCTCCTCATTCTTTGGCTCCGTCAGAAAGATACAAAACACCCGAAATGAGCAGTTTATTCTTAGATTTAGGTGTGCAAAACAAAGAAGAAGCTGAAGAATTAGGCGTAAGAGTAGGGGATATGGTTACTCCTTACACAGAGTTTAGAACTTTAGGTAATTCTAACTTTTTATTAGCGAAAGCGATTGATAATCGTGCCGGCGCTTTAGTGGTGATGGAAGTGTTAAAAACTTTAAAAAATAATCCTAACCAATGTGTTGGCGCTTTTACAGTACAAGAAGAAGTTGGTTTAAGAGGTGCAAAAACTAGTACTAATAAAGTTAAACCTCAAATAGCTATAGCTGTTGATGTAGGAGTATCAGATGATGTTCCGGGCGATAAAAACGTTTCTAAAAAAGTTTTAGGACAAGGCCCTCAATTATCTTTTTTCGATCAAGGTTTGATCGCTCATAAAGGGCTAAGAGATTATATTATGGAAATAGCTCAAGAAAATAAGATACCTTTTCAAGAACCGCTTCCATCCGGAGGAACAACTGACGCCGCTTCTATGCATATACAAAACGAAGGTGCGGCATCTGTAGTCATTTCTATTCCGACTAGATATATTCATTCTCACGCTTCTATCATTCACAAAGAAGATATCGAAAACACAATCAAACTTTTAGTTTTATTGGTGCAAAAATTAGATGATAAAAAAGTAAAAGAAATTTTATTCAATTGATAAAATTTTATCATTTAAGGTCGCTATTAACGGAAGCGATCTTAAATGTTTAATATTTTTTTTCAACAGTTGATAAAATTTTATCATTTAAGGTCGCTATTAACGGAAGCGATCTTAAATGTTTAATATTTTTTTTCAACAGTAACTAACAAAAAAATAAAGAAGGTTTGGAATTTTTATGAAAAGAACATATCAACCAAGTAAAATTAAAAGAAGAAGAACACACGGCTTTAGAGCAAGAATTGCCACTGTTGGCGGTCGTCGTGTTTTATCTGCAAGAAGAAGAAAAGGACGTGCAAAATTAACTGTTTCATCGGTTAATTAACAATAATTTAGAT
>NZ_AKIK01000106.1:0-6679 GCF_000309465.1 Poinsettia branch-inducing phytoplasma str. JR1 | reverse complement strand
GATCTACGATAACTTCTTTTTCTAGACATTTAAATCTCCTTTTGTTTAAATTTTATTTAAATAGAAAAACAACTTTATTCACTTATCACCTACTCTTTCTAGTTCTTTATTTGATAATGTTGTTAATTTTGCAAATTTTTTAATAGATGTTTTAAAGATATTCCTGATTTTGATGATTTGGTAGAAAAATTAATTTCAATGGGAAAATTTTCAGTTGAAGAATTAAAAAAAAATAGGAATAGATGAATAGGAACAAAAAGCATTATCGAAATACGAAAAAATTCCTCAACCTATAAAAACTCAAGTCAAAGGTTATATAAAGAAAAAAAATAAATCAAAAAGTCGACTATGCTATCGCAAAATCTTCAATAAAAGTAGGAACTAAAAAAATATTCGGCAAAGGTTTTGGTAAAGTTTTTTCCCTGAAGTTTTTGAAATTATAGAAATGGGAGAGAAAAAACATGCATCATATTCTCATATAAAAAATAACATAAAAGTTTTAATATTACAAATAATAGTTACGAAAAAACAGCAATTTTTGCTTTTAATTTTCCTAGCCAAAATGAAATTGAAGTTTACGAATTAAGAAAACGTCATAATCAAGATGCATTTGTACCAATATTAGCAAATAGAATTAATTTTTTCAAATTCTTCTCATATGTTAATTAATTTAATACAACCGAAACACAATAGAAAACTCCCATACAAATGTAAATATGTATTGTGGAAAAGAAAAGAAAAAAATAATTCATAATTTAATTTTTCACAAAGGAGATTGCAAACATGGGTATTTTAGATTATCTGATAAATCCATCTGAAAACAAACGACTTAAAAGTTTTTTAAAAGCAAAAAAATAATAACAACAAGACCAATAAAAAGCTTCGTTTTATTATTAAACATAAACCGATCTCTTCTGAAGAGGTTAAAATTGTAACACATAAAAGTGTTTTTGTTAAATTTTTCATTTCGTTTTTTTCTTTTTGTTATAATTAATTTGTTTTTTTTATTATCTTTTTTCTAATTACGTAATTGGTAAAGACGGTTTTAAAATTTTATTTAACCTTTTCAAACGTTGAAAAATAAATCTTTTAATTTTTCCTATAGAAGATTATTACGATCTAATCATAGCTGATTTCTTCTTAATGATGGGCATACTTTTTCTTATTTCTATTATTTACGGAATAAGATTTAATTTTGTACCATCTAGTTTAAGATTTGTTCATTGGATTTATTTTATAGCGGCGGTTTCTTTGACTGGGATTTTGATAGGAATGTTTCAAATGATTGAATGTTTAAGTTTTCTTGATTTGTTTTTTTCTTATTCGTTATACCAACTTCGCTAACGTTTTTCATTTTATTTTTTATGATTTTTTTGTATAAACGTCAAAAAATAAAAGTTAATGACGATTTTCGTTTCTTTTTTAAAATGATTTTTGCGATATATTGATTCAGCAACCTTATTAGTTTTTATTATTATTTTACATTATTATGGTGCAGAATATAATCTTTTATGTGCACTACTTTAATGATAATAGTAGGAATGATAATTAATGTTTTTGGTCTTATAGCAATGTCTTTGCTTTGAGTTAGTACTTTATAGATCAATTTAGATCGTTTCATAGAAGGAAAAATTGAGAAAAAACATGAGTATTTAATCATTAATTTATTATTCGTTAGTTTTTATGAAATATTTTCAACTATCGTCTCACTTCTGATGGACAATTAATTAGAATACATTATAAGGACAATTGATAATTATTAAATCAACCTCTTTATAGCGTCAAAAACTTATTTAAATAGAAAAAAGAAGATTTTTCGTTTTTGTATTCTTTTTTCTATTTTTTCATATAAAATATAAATGGGGATGTTTTTGGTTTCGACATGGTTAATGAGTTTTTATTTATCATATCTTGGTTACGCAAGTAAAAACGCTCGAGGTCATAAATAAACGGCAATACACAAGATAATTACGAAAGCGAATCAACAACTTATAAAGGTTTAGGTTACGCTCCACAATTAACAAGAGCAACTGCTTCTTGTTAATCTAAAAACGGTTTATAAATTTTTTCTTTAAAAATTTTTTTTAAAGAACACTTTTTATTAATCATTTTTTATTCTTCTATAAAACTGAGTTTATCTTTTAAACCGGTTTCATTATTTTCTTCAATATAATTATTTTTTTCTTTTTATAATCATATAAATTATTAAACTATTTCTTTTTTTAAAGAAATACTTTTTGTTTTATATAACTTTTGTTTGTTTTTGAAAAACAAAATAAATATGTAGAATAAATAAAACAAGTTAACTTTGCACAGGGGTTCGAATCCCCTCATCTCCACCAACAGAAATAATAAAGATCATTAAGTTGATTTTCTGAAGTTTTTTTATAAATAATCCTCCCTAATCAACATTAGAAAACAAAAAAACATATTTTTTATCATAATAGCGATATATTATGATAAAAAATATGTTTTTAAGTTAATATGATAAAAAATATTTCCCAAATGTTATTAGGAAATATTTTTCCGCCTGATTAATTATAAAAAATTAACGAAATCTTCAGGTTTTAATTTAAAAGGTGTTTTCTTTCGGCCTTTTTCTCCTTCGGGAAATAGTTTTTCTTTTCCTACGGAAATTAAAATAAGAGGTAAATAATTACTAGGTATATCAAAAAGTTCGTTTACTTGATCAAACTTGCAACCTCCGATAAAACCTCCGTTATAGTCAAACTTTTGTAAAGTAGCGACAAAATTAAGACCTACAATGCCTCCTTCTAAAAATAATTCATTATGTAATTTGTTCTCTTGCATAGAAAAATAATTTTCTTTAATTTGTTTTAAAACCAATTCTTTTCTTTCCAGAGTGATTTCATTATTTAACCATTTTTGTTGATAAATATATTCACTATTTTTGGCTTTATTTAGATCTCCAAACAATAAAACCATAGCTGAACTAGTTTCCAATTGGGTTAAATTACCCTTTAAACAAGTTTTTAATTTATTTTTGTTTTCTTGACTTTCTATGACAAAAAAACGCCATGGTTGCAAGTCAAAAGAAGAAGGAGTGAAACGTATGTCTTGAAATATTTTATCCCAAGTTTCTTTATTTATTTTTTGGTCTTTTTCAAACAATCTAACTGTTTTAATTTTCATTTTACTTTCCTTCGTTTTATGTTTTCTTTTATAATTTTGGTCAATAAATAAAATTTTTATAAAAACATTTACATTGTATTTTAACAAATTTTATTTATCTTAAAAGAAAAAAAGAGAGAAAAATTTTATAATAACAACAAAATTTTTTCCTATTAAAAATCTTCCACTAAACAATATTTTATACAATTTTTTGATAAAAAACAATACAAAATAGAAATGGTTTTTAAAAAAACGCAACATGATGAACAAAAACAAAAATATAATCCTTTTTAAGATTATAATTCTTTTTTTGCTTTTTTCTAGTTATTTAATTTATAAATTTATCCAAGACAGGCAAATAAATATTTCAGAAGAAACGCAAACATCTTTAGAACAACAAAATATTCAATTATCTAATGACTTAACCAAACACAAACAAGATATAAAAAATAAATATGATGACTGGGCAAAGCAAAATAACGCTTTAACACAACGATTATCCGCTTTACAAAAGGACAAAGAAAACTTAGAAAAACAAAATATACAATTAAAAAGCGAGAAAAAAGAATTGATGTCTCTGCAAGTCGACTTGTATTCTCAAATAGAGACTTTAAAAACTGAAAGTTCTCGATTAAAAGACGAAAAACAAAGGTTAAATGATGAAAAGATCGCATTAGAAAGTCGAAACACACAATTAAGCGCTGAAAAAGAAACTTTAATCGCTGAAAAAAACCAATTAGAAAGTCAAATAACGACATTAATAGTTGAAAAAGAATCTTTTACTTTGCAAAAACAAGGTTTGCAAAACCAAATTGAGTCCTTAGAACGAGACAAAAACCAATTAAACGATGACAAAAAGGTTCTTACTTCTCAACAGGCAGAAAATAAAAATAAAATAGATGTTTTAGAGGATGACAAAGTAAAATTAATTACCGAAAGAGCGACTTTAACAGCTGAAAAAACTCAATCAGACAGTCAAATTGCGGCATTAATCGCCGACAAAGAGGCGTTAAATGTACAAAAAAACAGTTTACAAGCTAAAATAGAAACTTTAGAAAAAGAAAAGAATAAATTAAACAAAGAAATAACAGATTTAAAAAAAGCCAAAACAAAATTAGAAAAACAAAATAAGACATTATCAGATGATTTGAGAAAAGAAAAACAGAAAAAAACTGCAGCACCCAATAAAAAAAATAAACCTTAAAAAAAGTTAAAAAATTTGTTTAAATAATTAACATATTTAGAACAAACTTTTTTCACTAATCATATAATTAAAGGTAAAAAAGACCGCTATAAATAGAAAAATATTATATAATTTTCATATAAACTTTTTTCTATTGTTTATATGAAAATAATAAATCAAAAAAGTGAGCAAACCACAATTATGTCTCATTTATTCAAAACTTTACCGAATAATTTTTTTCAAATTTTATCTTCTCCTAATAAAGATATTTATATTGATTGTCTTTTGTTGTTAGAAAATCTCGCCAATAAAGAAAATAATATTTACATTGAAAAAGAATTAGCAATCAACGCTTTAGAAAAGTATTTCAATGAGAAAAACAAACATTTAGTAACTGAAGAAAAAGAACTTATTGAAGAAATAGATAAAACAGCGATCAACAATCATCAAAAAGCTTCCAGAGTTATTTCTATCTTTAAAAAAAACGGTTGGTTGGGCGAAGAAAGAATTAATTATAATACCATTAATTTAAATTTTTTCGATTATAGTTTAGAAATGATTAATTTTTTTAAAAAAACTCTGAACGAAATTAAACCAGAATCGATTGGGAATATTTATAGTGTTTATTCTCTTTTGAAGTTTTTTTTAGTAGAAAAAAATTACGCTAATTTTCACGAAGCAGTTTCTAAAACGCAAAACCTGCTAGTAAAATTAAAAATTTTAAAAGCTAATATTTATCGTTTTTATCATCAATTATTAAATACTGATTTTCAATCAAATGTGCAAGATATTTTAGAACAATTGTTGTTGAATTATAAAAAAAATTTTTTTGATTCGTCTTATTATTTGTTAAAAACAGCGGATAATTTTTTTAAATACAGAAGACAAATTAATTTATTTTTAGAAGAAATACAAGATAACTCGCTTTACATTGAATCTCTGGCGGAACAGATTCAATATATTTATGGTTTTTCAGAACAACAATCTTATTCCATGATTTTGGAACAAATCGAACAAATGAAAGAAAATTTTAAAACAGCTGATCAATTGATTGAAATTATAGACCAAAAAAACGAACAATATTTAAAAATAGCTTGCAATAGGATTTTGTTTTTCAACAATAAAAAAGAAAATTTACAAAATATTTTGAATTATGGTTTAAAAATGGTTCTTAATAACCAAATAGAATATCAAGAATTTTTCAATCTTTATCCAATGAAAAATTTAGATCAACAATCTTTTTATAAACCTCGAAGAGTGAAACATGAAATAGGAATTTCTTCTTTAGACTATATTTCTGAAGGATCAAAAAATATTTTGACTCAAAAGAAAAAAACTTTTTTAAATAGAGATTTGTTTTATAATAAAAAAAATATCAATCTTTATGTAGAAGAAATGTTAAAACAAAAAAACCCTTTTAAAGGCTCAGAAATTATTTTAAATAATGATCGCGATATATCGCGTTTAATTCTTATTTTTATCTATTCTAAATCTTCAGATAAAAAAAATATTTATCGTATTGTACCTTTGCGCCAAAAAGTAACCTGCAATAATATTTCTTTTTCTGATTTTTTAATTTTTAAAAAAGAATGATTTAAAGGTTAAAAATAATTTTTTAAAACTTAGATATTAATGATGAATTTAGATGATTTTTTTTCTTGTCGTAAAATATAAATCATATAGGAAAAAAATATTTTTCAGTTATAATGGTTGATGGAAAGAGCAATCTTTTTCCAAAAAACCATTAGAATAAATATTTTGAGAACCTTAAATGATGAAATTTTTTCGCATGAAATCCATTTATTATAAATTTTTCTTATTCTTTTTAACTTTTTTGTTGTTTTTAATCTTTGCCCTAAGTTTTTGGTTCATTAGTTCCATAAGGAAAGAAAACCAATATTTAAAGCAAAAATATGATAATTTTACCAAACAAATATTTAAAATTAAAATTAATCCACAGATTGAAAATTGTTATAATTTGTTGACAAAAAAAATAGTTCAAAAAAACCACTTTTTTAGCGATGGCAAAACCATTGATTTTATTGAAGAATTTAATGAAAACGAACAATTAAAACAAAAAACTTTTTTTCAAATAGACGGTAAAACTAGAAATTTTATAGAAATTTATGATATAAATTCTCATAAAATAAAAAAGATTTTTTTTAGAACAGACGGGCAAAGGCCAGAAAAAATTATTGAATATAATCGACCGAACAAATTGATTACAGAAACCGTTTTTCAAGAAGATGGGAAAACGGTTCAAAAAATAATTAAAAAAACTTACAACGCCGAAATTAAAACTAGTTAAGCAATATTTCGGATCATATTTAATCCTTGAAAATTCTCTGATTAAGAATTAAAAAA
>NZ_AKIK01000107.1:0-737 GCF_000309465.1 Poinsettia branch-inducing phytoplasma str. JR1 | reverse complement strand
CCTTTTTTAAGTTTGGCTAAATAAAAAAAACCAAACTGTTTATTTTTAATTAATAAACAATTTGGTTCAATTAGTTGTTTTCTTTTGGTACCACTTTTGTGGGGCACCTCAGAAAATGACGGTTTTGATGAAGAAAAAGCTCTAAACTTATTACAACAAGCTTGGGATGATTTAACTACTGAACAAAAACAAGAGAAATATAAATTAAATTTATGGGTTCCAGAAGAAGATTTAGAAGAATATTTAGAAGAAGCAAAATTAAAAGATTTAACTGATTCAATTTTAAAACAAATAAAACATTTATTTACTACTTTTATTAACAAAAATAATTTACCAGAAAATCAAATCAAAATGCAAATAGTTGATAAAATCAATAATACACAAGACCCTTCGCAAAATATGAATATGTGCTTGAGTATAATACCAGAAAAAGCCGAACTCAATGAAGAAAATTGCAATTAAGCAAATGATTATTGGGAAGCAAAATATTATTGGTATATCATTAATAATGTTTTAAATAGTGGTATAGGAGAAGAAAAAATAACTTTAAACTTTTCCTCTTTAAAAATATATTTAGATGAAGAAAAGCAACAAGGTAATGGGGTGAGACCCAGCGAAATGGCACCGAAAGAAAACTACTAATTTTTCTAAAATAAATATCTTTTAGAAAAAATTATTCATTAATTTACTTTATGATAACATAAAAAAAATATTTGTCAACCCTTTTTTAAAAAATA
>NZ_AKIK01000108.1:0-3927 GCF_000309465.1 Poinsettia branch-inducing phytoplasma str. JR1 | reverse complement strand
TCTATTAAAAATACATTTATTTTTTTATTTATTTGTAAGTGAACAAATTTTATTCTATTGCGTTAGAAAGGCTCGATGCGAAATATGAAGAAATTTTTGGTTGAAGAAATAGAAACAGGTATGCGTTTTGATGTTTTTTTAGTGAAAAAATTAAATTTAAGTAAAAACAAATGCCAAAGTTTGATTTCTTCTGGAGAAGCCTTAATAAACGATCAAAAACAGAAAAAAAGTTATCTTTTGAAGAATAACGATGAAATAAAGGTAGAAATAATTACTAAAAATGTTGTTAATGAATTAGATCCTATTCCATTAGATTTGGATATTATTTATGAGGATGATGGTTTAGCGGTAATTAACAAACCGGTTAATTTAGTGGTCCACCCTTCTTCTAGTTATAAAGGCATCACTTTGGTGAACGGTTTATTATACCAAATACCGGTTTTAAAAAAAATACAAGGCACAAGGCCAGGTATTGTCCATCGTTTAGATAAAGATACTACAGGTTTAATGATTGTCGGTAAAACGGAAGAAACCATCATTCAAATGCAAGCATTGTTGCAAAAAAGGCATGTTAAAAGGACTTACTGGGCTTTAATTCATGGTTTTTTAGGACAGCACGGGACCATTGATTTGCCTATCGGCAGAGATATGAAAAACCATTTGAAAATGTCTGTCACTTCTAAAGGAAAAGCATCAGTTACTCATTTTAAAACTTTACAAAGATTTGAACATTATTCTTTATTAGAATTAGAGTTAGAAACAGGTAGGACTCATCAAATAAGAGTTCATTTGTCTTATTTAAAGCACTCTATTGTGGGCGACAATTTATACGGCAATCATAATGAAAATATCAAGACCCAGTTATTGCATGCCAAAAAATTAGATTTTTCTCATCCTCAAAAAGAAAAAAAAATATCTTTGGAAGTCCCTTTAAATAATGCTTTTCAAAAGGTGTTAGATCAATTAGAATTAGAACCATCTTCTTTCCTGTAACTATTTTTTTATCAAAATAATGTTATTTTTTTAAAAGCGCGATTATGATATAAATGATTTAAAATTCATAGTTTTTATAAAAAATAACTTAAAAATAAGGAAACATTTTTTATGCATTTAGATACAATTAAACAAAAAATAGAAAACACATTAAATAATAAATACAACATTAAAACGATTATTAAGCACAATGATAAAAGTCAATTATTTGATTTTTACTTAGCTCTTTTTGTTTATCAAAAAACTTTAAAAAAAGATATTTTAGAAATTTTTAATAATTTTAAATCTGATTTAATGACTTTAAGCGAAATAGAAGATATTTTTTTTGATAAAGGTTTTTTAAATATTAAAATTAATCGTCATTTGATTAGTGAAAAAGTTTTGATAGATGTTAGCGAATCAGGCACTAATTATGGACAATTAAAATCTAATAATCAAACTATTGTGATAGATTATTCTTCGCCTAATATTGCTAAAAATTTTTCTATCGGTCATCTTCGTTCTACAGTTATTGGTAATTCGCTGAAAAATATTTATAATAAATTAGGTTATCAAACGGTAGGAATTAATCATTTAGGCGATTGGGGCACTCAATTTGGTAAAATGATTTTAGCTTTTCAAAAATGGGGGAAAAAAGAATTAGTTTTAAAAGACCCTATTAATGAACTGCAAAAACTTTATATTTATTTTCATGACCAAGCAGAGACAGACGAACAATTAAATCAAGACGCTAGAGAAATTTTTAAAAAATTAGAAGAAAATGATCCCGAAATAGTTGCTTTATGGAAATGGTTTAAAGATATTTCTTTAACTGAATTTCGTAAAATTTATGATTTATTAAATATTTCTTTTGATCATTATATTGGTGAATCTTTTTATCATGATAAAAGTATGGCTTTAGTGGAAGATTTGCGTGCTAAAAATTTATTATTGTTAGATCAAAAGGCTTATATTATACCATTAGAAGGCATTCCACCGGCTTTAATACAAAAAGACAACGGAAGCACTCTTTATTTGACTAGAGATATGGCGTGTGTTCTTTACCGTAAAGAAAGATTTAATTTTCAAAAAACTTTATACGTTGTAGGAAACGAACAAAAATTACATTATCAACAATTAAAACAAGTGATGAATAAAATCATGGGTTATGATTGTGATTTAGAACATGTGAATTTCGGTTTAGTATTGCTTGAAAATACGAAGATTTCGACTCGTAAAAGCAATAATTATAGATTGATTGATATTTTGGAAGCTACTACTAAAGAAGCAGAAAAAACAATTCAAGAAAAAAACCACAATTTAACTAATATTCATGAAATAGCTCAAAAAATAGCGATCGGCGCTGTTGTCTTTAATGATTTGAAAAATGATCGCCATTTAAACATTGAATTTAATTTAAAACACATGTTACAATTTGAAGGCAATACAGGTCCTTATTTACAATACACTATTGTCAGGCTTAATTCTGTTATTAAACAATTAAAAAAAAGTGATGATTATGTGGAAAAAAAATGGGTTCAAATGAAAGTTTATTTCGCTCAAGATCATTATTTCGCTTTAATTAAGTTAATAGATCAATTTTCTTCTGTTTTAAAAAAAGCGAAAAAAGATAATATGCCGAGTGTACTAGCGAGATATTTGTTGAAATTAGCTAAAACTATTAATCAATTTTACGCTCTGGAAAAAATTTTAACTGATGATTTAGTTTTACAAAAAGCGAACGGTTTATTAATTAAAAATGTTTCTACTGTTATAAAAGAAGGGTTAAATATTTTAGGCATACCTATTTTAGAACAAATGTAATTCCTTCTATGCTAAAAATTTTAATCAACTTATCACTCTTTATCATATAAAAAAATAAACCACTAAAAAGGGTTTATTTTTTATCTTCTTATCGTCTTTTAATGATTCCATTTTTGTATTTTTTTGCTTGTAAAATGAGTTAAACTGACTAAAACGATATAAAAATACTTACCACTATAAAAGGCGTAATGGCATCGAAAGCAATAGAAATATTACGTTTCTGCTGCTTATAATAAATTTACCATTCCAATAACAGAAAATAAAGAAGTTTCTTTTAAATTAATAATCAATTGGTTCCGAAAAGAAGGAATTATTCTTTTAAATGTTTGTTCTAAAATAATATAGCGAAAAACTTGTTTTCTTTCCATTCTTAAAGCATAACCGTCTTCTATTTTTCCTCGAACTAAAAACTTAATATAGTTTAACATAATATTAGTTAAATTAAAAGCGGTATTTAAATAAAACCACAATTAAAGCTACATATAAAATACCTGTAAAACCTTTAAAAAGATAAAAATAAACTAATGAATTATAAAATAATAAAGGCTTGCACAGCTATTGGAATCGCTTTAAAAATATTCATGAAAAAATCTATTAAAAGAGAGAAGGTTTTTTTGGGAATAAAAGACCATTTTATGAAAATTTTGTGATTGTTCTAAAATAGTTTTTATGAATACTAAAAATAAAGCCAATAATAAACTTAAAAACAATCCATCCATAGTTATGAATAAGGCAATCATAAAACCTGTTTTATAGGACGGTAAAGGGCGCCATAAATTGGACCAAAAGTGGTTTTGTTTTTCAAGGTTTTTGTCTTTGTTTAAAATTTGGTCGTATGCAGTTTGAGAAGCTTTAAGATATTTTTGGTATTTGCTATCTTCGCTAGTATTAAAATTTTCTAATTTACAAATTAATATTTTTTTCCCGTTTTGATAAATGTATTTGCATATAAATTCTGTAAAGTTCATAATTGTAGAATTATTCTTTTGTCTTTGAATGGGGTTAATTTTTAATAAAAAAACGCTTCTCATAAATAAAATCATTTAAAACTTAATTTTATTATAAATCCATAATAATCGTATCTTATTTATGAGAGGTTAATTTAAAAAAAAAATTAATTTTTTTTAGATA
>NZ_AKIK01000109.1:0-4007 GCF_000309465.1 Poinsettia branch-inducing phytoplasma str. JR1 | reverse complement strand
ATTTTTATAAAAAAACTTTACAATTTTAATAATTTTTTAAAAAAGTTATAATGATTGTAAAAATAGTTATTTTTTTTGGTTTTGCATAAATGATGACAAAGAATTGATATAGTTTCATAAAATATTAATCTTTTTTCTTTTTTTATCTAACCAAGACCTTTAGCTAAATAACTTTTTCCAAAATATGTATTTCTAATAAAAAAACATTTTGATGTTTAAACGGTCGTTCTTGCTAGAACAAAATGCTTTCATAAAGTAATTCGAAATATATGAAATTTAGATAAAAAAACAAAGGAGAAAAAAAGATATGAAAAACATGATAGAAATTAAAAATTTAAATAAATCATTTGACGGAAAACACATTTTAAAAAATATTAATTTAAATATTCGCAACCAAGAAATACTTACTATTATAGGTCATTCTGGTTCCGGTAAATCCACTTTATTAAGAACTTTAAATTTATTAGAAGTACCTGATTCAGGGGAAATTTTGATTAATTCGCAAAACATCTTAGATAAGAATGTTAATTTATCTGAGTTACGCACAAAAGTAGGAATGGTTTTTCAAAATTTTAACTTATTCGAAGAAAAGAATGTTTTAGAGAATTGTTGTTTAGCGCCAGTTAAAGTTTTAAAAATGAGTAAAGAACAAGCTAAAGCTAATGCTTTACAAAAACTAAAAGAAGTAGGTTTAGAAAAATTTGCTGATGTAGATGTGAAACAACTTTCTGGAGGACAAAAACAAAGAGTCGCGATCGCTAGAACTTTATGTATGCAACCAAAAGTTATTTTATTGGACGAACCAACTTCCGCTCTTGATCCCGAATCTTCTCAGGAAGTAATGCAAATATTAAAAAAATTAGCTGAACAAAACGAAATTACTCTAGTTATTGTTACGCATGAAATGAAATTCGCTAAAAAAGTTTCTCATAATATTTGTTTTATGGAAAACGGCGTTATTGTGGAAAAAGGTTCTTCTAAAGAAATTTTTGAAACTAATAAATACCCTAAAATAAGATCTTTTTTTGAAGAATTTTGATCTCATTTAATTAAAAACTATTATTTTAATGCTATAACTATATACTTTGAAATAAAAACGCATTATGAACAAAAAATAAAGCGTTTATGAATATTTAAAATAAGAAAAAAGGAATGATAGATTTTATGGATTTAAACATAAAAACATATTGGAAAAAAAATGGAAAAAAAATATTTTTTTTGACTATTTTTTTGTTATTTTTGATTTGGTTACATTATTCTGTTTTATCTTTTTCGGATGTTAAAAATAATTCTGACTTGTCTACGAAAGGTCCTTCTTTTTGGTCTAACTTATATCAATCCTTACCAGCTTATAAACAAGGTATTTTGACTACTTTATTATTGGCGATAGACGGTCTTTTTTTAGGTTTTTTATTGGCTATATTATTAACAATGTGGAAAAATTCTTCTGAAGGGATAAAAAAGCAAAAAACTTGTTTAATTTATCTGCAAAAAATATTAACAGTTTTTTTTAACTTTTTAATGAATTTTTTTAAAGCTATACCCATAGTAATTCAAGCTTTATTGTTTTATAGTTTTTTAGTGAATATACCATCTTTTAAAGGTTCTTTAGGACCAGTGATAGTCGGTTTGATCGTTATTATGTTAAATACAGCTTTTAATCTAACAGAAATTATGTTAAACCATATTAAATTTTTAGATCCTGGACAAATAGAAGCCGCTCATTCTTTAGGAATGAACCAAAAACAAGTTTTTCGTTATATCACTTTAGGACAAACTTTTAAAAGAACGATTCCCTCTATTTGGAACCAGTTTATTATTAATTTAAAAGAAACCGCTTTATTTCAAATAATCGGAATAGTAAGTCTTATTTTCGCAGCCCAAAGGCAAGTTTCGATTACTTTTGACACTATTACCCCTTATATTTTAATAAGTTTGTTTTATTTAATGTTAATTGGTATAACGGATTTAATCAATCAAAAAACTAAACATTAATTATTTGGGAACAAATAATTATAACAACAGAATAATCTTAAGAACAAAGTAATCAATCGAAATATAACAATCCATCCTATTGAAAAATAAGATGAAGAACAAATGGTTGATTTAACAGTTCGCATTCGAAACAAATATTTAATTTAAGTGACAAATTTATTAATAAATATCTTGTTTTCGACTTTTATTAGTTTAAGTTAATTTTTTTATTTTTAACAAAAGAAACTAAATAATAAAGACGAAATTGATCGGAAGGAATAATTGTAACTTTATGGACACTTTTATATTAAAAAAATATCTTATGAAAAATTGGAAAAAAATTTCCATCGGCACGATAATAGCGATTCTTTTGGTTTGGCTTAATTTTTATATCTTGATGCCTAATGGTGTTAAAAAAGATGGAAAAGAAACTTTAACTTTAGGAATCGTGAATAACGCTCCACCTTTCGCTTTTGACGGAACCAATAAAGATAATGGTCATGAAACTATTAATGGCGATTTTATCAGTGGTTCTGATATCGAATTTTTTAAAGAAATAGCCGACAAAATGAATAGGAATTTGATTATTAGAACTTTCTCTTTTCCTGGAATATTAAATGCTGTTAAACAAGGTACAGTAGACGTTATTATCGGAATGTTAAATGTTACAGATGAAAGAAAAGAACAAATGTTATCTATTGAGTATCATACGTCTGATTTAGGTATTCTTGTTAAAAAAGATGATCCTTTGTTTAAAGAGAAAAAAGATGCAATAAAATTAAACGACTTAAAGGAAGTGAAAAGGATAACCACTATTATCGGTTCAATATATGATATTCAATTTTTCGATACTTTGAAAAAGCAACATTATTTGCCAAAAGCTAAAAAAACAGCTTTAAAAGAGGACGCGGTGAATTGTGCTGAGTCAGTTTCTAACGGAACAGCAGACATTCTTTTATTAGAATATCCAGTAGTAGATTTAATCGCCAATCAACAACGTGATAAATTCAAAGC
Organism: Poinsettia branch-inducing phytoplasma str. JR1; assembly: GCF_000309465.1. NCBI lineage: Bacteria > Bacillati > Mycoplasmatota > Mollicutes > Acholeplasmatales > Acholeplasmataceae > Candidatus Phytoplasma > Poinsettia branch-inducing phytoplasma. Next base: position 1,019 of record NZ_AKIK01000109.1, on the reverse strand, counting down.
TTTCAAATTAACAGATTTGCCTGATGACATAAAAGTCCCTCTTTTAGGCATGTTCTTACAAAAAGGTCCAAAAGGAGAAAATTTAAAAAAGGAATTAGAAGGCATTTTAAAAGACGTTTTAAATACCAAAGCAACATATCAAGGCAAATACCATCCGACAGCAATTAACAAACATAAAAAGGTTATTGATTCGACCAAATCCAAAACAAGTTTTTTCAAAACATATTATAAAAGTTTTTTGATTTCTTTATTATTGGCTGTTGATGGCTTGCTTTTAGGTTTTATATTATCTTTATTATTTTTCAAAATTAAGTTGTTATCAGTCAACATTGCTGTAGAATCGCCTGCCAAAAAATCTTTTAAAATAAACAACATCTTTTCTGTTTTAATAGATAGTTTGATTTATGTTCTTAAAGCGGTTCCTATTTCTATTCAAGTTATTTTAGTTTATAATTTATTAGTTCTTAATTTTGATTTTTTCAAAGTAGATTCTTTAGGTTCTTTTTATACCGCTTTAATTATCATTTTAATTAATAATGCTACTATTTTAACTAGCGTTTTCGTTAATAATATGAAACTTTTAGATAAAGGGCAATTTGAAGCTGCCTATTCTTTAGGGATGAAAAAAAAACAAGTTTTCAATTATATTATTTTAAGACAAACTTTAAAAAGATCGATGCCTTTTGTTTGGAATCAACTAATTATTAATTTTAAAGAAACAGCTTTATTTTCTATTATTGGGTTATCTAGTTTATTATGGAGTGCTCAACGTAATATTGTTCTTACTAATGATACAATTACTCCTTTCGTGATCGTTAGTGTTATTTATTTAACTTTAATCACTCTTACCAACTGTATTTGTAAAAAAATTAATAAAAATTAAATTATTAAACATAGCTTTTTTGTTTTAAACAACTTATCTAAAACAAGTTTTTTTTCGTCGGGACTTGTTTTTTATTTTTTTTTGTGTATAATAATTTTTAATAATTTAAAAAAGTTGCAAGATCGGAAGAGCGTCG
>NZ_AKIK01000110.1:0-4972 GCF_000309465.1 Poinsettia branch-inducing phytoplasma str. JR1 | reverse complement strand
AAAAAAAGAAAAAAATAACTTTTTTATAATTTTATACTTGACATTTGATATAAAAACTAATATAATACTATTAGCAGTCATATTAAATGAGTGCCAAGGAGTATTATTTTGCTTTCTGATAGGAAAAGATTAATTTTAAAGGCCGTTGTTGAAAATTATTCTAAAGAAGATCAACCTGTTGGTTCTAAGTTGCTAGCGAGCTTGCCTTATTTAAATTTTTCCAGCGCTACTATTCGTTATGATATGGTACAATTGGAAAAAAAAGGTTATTTAAAAAAAACTCATAAATCTAGCGGCAGAATACCTTCTTTAAAAGGCTATGCTTTTTATTTTAATAATTTAATAACACGCAATAATGAAACTATTCAAATGATTTCTTTATTTGACCAAATTTTAAATAAAAAAAGTTTAAATAAAGAAAAAATTATTAAAGAAGTTTTAGAGCTATTAAGTAATTTAACTAATTATGCAACTTTAATGATAGGTCCTGATGTTTTAAAAACTAATAAAATTAATAAAATCGATTTGATTCCTTTAAATTTAGAACAGGCCCTTATTTTGATTGTGACTGATAATGGCAATGTTCAACATCAAAATATCGTTTTAGAAAAAGATAGCGAATTGTCATTGCAAGATTTGCAAATAATATTTTCTGAATTAAATCATTTGTTAATTGGTAAATATTTACATGAAGCAATAGAAATTCTGGAAAGCGATATTGTTGCTACCGTTTTTGCAGCATATATCGAATATAAAAAACAACTGGTACAATATTTGGTCGAAATTTTTTATAATTTTGCGACTGATAATTTTTATGTATATGGTGTTTCTAATTTTTACGATAATGCGGAATGCAAAAGCCTCGCTTCCGCGAAAGACATTTTTAAAATATTAGAAAATAAAGAATTAAACAGAATTTTTTTTAATTCTAAAGAAGTTATTTATAGATTCGCTAATCAAATTAGTTTAATGCCGTACAATAAATTTATGATTATTTCCATTCCTTATGATATTAATGAAAATGAAAAAGGATCAATTGCTATTTTAGGACCGACTATCATGAATTTTCAAAAAATTGTCCCCCTTTTGGAATATTTATCCGCTCATTTGTCGCAGCTATATGACAAAAAATAATTATAAATTGGAATAAATAGGAGTTTGTTTTTACATGAATAAAAATAAAAAAACACATAACAACGAAGAAAAGATGAAAAAATCAAATCATCAAACTGAAGAAGTTAAAAAAGATCAAGATTGCGGTTGTCAAGACAATAAAAAAGACAACGCTTCTCAAGAAGAAAGCAAAAACAACCAACCAGAAAAATTTTCTAAAGAGGATTGTGATGGTTGTGATAAAAAAAAGGATGAACAATCATCCTCTAATTCCCATGATAAAGACAATTCATCGTCCAAAGATGAAAAAGATTTACAAGCGGAATTATTACAATTAAAAACCGAATTAATCAATGAAAAATTAAAATCTCAAGCAGATTTAGAGAATTTGAAAAAAAGACTTCAAAAAGAAAAAGTAGCAGACGTTAAATACGCTTCTATGAATTTGATTACTGACATGTTAGTTCCTTTAGAACAATTAGGACAAGTTTTAGAAATGCCTACTGAAGATGAAATGTTGCAAAAATTTCTCTTTGGTTTTAAAATGATTAACAAGCAAATTAACGATGTTTTAGAAAAAGACGGCGTTGCAGAAATAAAAGCTTTAGGCGAGAAATTTGATCCTAAATATCATCATGCAGTAGAAAAAATTTCTGATGAGAAACAACCAAACGGCGTTAACGTTGCTGTTTTACAAAAAGGCTTTTTATACAAAGATAAAATTATTAAACCAGCTATGGTAAAAATAAATGAATGGAGTGAAAATAAAAATGGCGAAAACAAATAAAATTATTGGTATTGACTTAGGAACAACTAACTCTTGTGTTGCTGTAATGGAAGGCGGAGAATCTAAAGTTATTCCTAATGCGGAAGGTAGTAGAACTACTCCTTCAGTTGTATCGTTTAAAAACGACGAAATCATGGTAGGTGAAGTAGCTAAAAGACAAATGCTTACTAACCCTAACACCATTATTTCTGTGAAAAGACATATGGGTGAAAAAGATTATACTGTTGATGTAAACAACAAAAAATATACTCCCCAAGAAATCAGTGCTATGATTTTAAGAAATTTAAAAAAACAAGCAGAAGATTATTTAGGGGCTGAAGTTAGCGAAGCAATTATTACTGTACCTGCTTATTTCAACGACTCACAAAGACAAGCAACTAAAGATGCCGGTAAAATTGCTGGTTTAGAAGTGAAAAGAATTATTAATGAACCAACAGCAGCTGCTTTAGCTTACGGCATTGATAAAAGCGAAAAAGAACAAAATATTTTAGTTTTTGATTTAGGAGGAGGAACTTTTGATGTTTCTATCTTAAACTTAGCTGAAGGTAACTTTTCGGTTATATCTACTTCCGGCGATAACAAACTGGGTGGTGATGATTTCGATGAACGTATTATTGAATTTTTAATTAAAGAATTTAAAAAAGATAATGGAGTGGATTTATCTAAAGATAAAATCGCTACTCAAAGATTAAAAGATGCTGCTGAAAAAGCGAAAAAAGAATTAAGTGGTATCGTTTCTACGCAAATATCTTTACCTTTTATTACTATGAACCCTACAAGCGGACCTCTTCACTTAGAATACACTTTAACAAGAGCTAAATTTGATGAATTAACACGTGATTTAGTAGAACGTTGTTTAGTACCTGTTAAACGTGCTTTAACTGATGCTAGTATGAAAGCGGAAGAAATTGATCAAGTGCTTTTAGTGGGCGGTTCAACAAGAATTCCTGCTGTTCAAGAATTAGTGAAAAAAGAATTGAAAAAAGTTCCTAATAAAAGTATTAACCCTGATGAAGTAGTTGCTATGGGAGCTGCTATTCAAGGTGGTATTTTAATGGGAGACGTGAAAGATATCGTTCTTTTAGATGTAACTCCACTTTCCTTAGGGATTGAAACATTAGGTAATGTTTTCACTAAATTAATCGAAAGAAACACTACTATTCCGACTTCTAAATCACAAATTTTCTCTACTGCTGCTGATAATCAACCTTCTGTTGATATCCACGTTTTACAAGGAGAAAGACCTTTAGCGAAAGAAAATAAAACTTTAGGAAGTTTCCGTTTAAACGATATTCCACCTGCTCCAAGAGGAGTTCCTCAAATCGAAGTATCTTTTGATATTGACGTTAATGGTATTGTTTCTGTTAAAGCGAAAGATTTAGGCACTAATAAAGAACAAAAAATTACTATTTCTGGAACTGGTTCTTTATCAGAAGAAGAAATTAATCGCATGATTAAAGAAGCTGAAGAAAACGCTGAATCTGATAAAATCCAAAGAGATAAAATCGATACACGTAATAACGCAGAACAACTAATTTTCCAAACTCAAAGATCTTTAGAAGACTTGAAAGACAAAGTTAATCCTGAAGAAAAAGCTAAAGTAGAAGAACATATTAAAAACTTAGAAGAAGCTTTAAAAGGCGATGATCAAACTGTCATCAAAGAAAAATTAGAAACTTTAGAAAAAGAAGCGCAAAAAATTACTCTTCAAGCTTATCAACAAGCGCAAGAACAAGCTAAAAACGACCATGATCACGACAAAAAAGACGATAAAACAGTTGATGCTGAATTTGAAGAACAAAAAAAATAATAATCTAATTTTAATATTTTAATGAACCAAAAAAAGCCTTTATGACTTTTTTTGGTTTCTTTTATTATCATAAATTATTATTCTAATTAGGAGATTTATTTTGAAACAAAAAAAAGATTATTATAGCGTTTTAGGTTTAACTAAAGAAGCTAGCGCGAGTGAAATTAAATCCGCTTATAGAAGACTTTCTAAAAAATTTCATCCAGATGTTTCTAAAGAAGCAGATGCTGAAAGTAAATTCAAAGAAGTGCAAGAAGCTTATCAAACTTTAAACGACCCTAATAAAAAAGCTAATTATGATCGTTTTGGTCACGCTGGTGACACTGGTGGTTCTGGTGGCGGTTTTGAAGGCTTTGGCGGCGGCGGTTCGTTCAACTTTGAAGATCTTTTTGAAAATTTCTTTGGCAGTTCTGGTTCTCAACGGCAAAGGCGTAACAATAATGTTGGAGCAGACTCGCATATTGAAATTACAATTGATTTTCTAGAAGCTGCCTTAGGAGTAGAAAAAGACATTAAATTTTACGTAGAAGAAGATTGTCAACATTGTCAAGGGACAGGGGCTAAAAACGCTCAAAGTATGCAAACTTGTTCTTATTGTCATGGCAATGGTTATGTTACTATTAACCAACAAACTATTTTAGGCAATATTCCTTCTCAACAAATTTGTCCACAATGTCGTGGCGAAAAACAAACTATTTTACACAAATGTTTTTCTTGTAAGGGACAAAAAAGAGTTAAAAAAGTTAAACAAATGAATTTGCAAATACCGGCTGGTGTAGAAAGTGGTATGACTTTAAGATCGCCTCAAAACGGTAATGGCGGTCATTTAGGCGCTGCTAACGGTGATTTATTAGTAGATATCAAAGTAAGACCGCATGAACATTTTAAAAGAGATGAACAAAACATTATTACCACTCTTTTCATTGATTTTTATCAAGCTGTTTTAGGAACTACCATTAATGTAGCGACTATTTATGGCGATGTGAAACTTAAAATCCCAGCAGGCACCCAAACGGATACAAAGTTTAGGTTGAAAAACAAAGGAATAGCTTATTTAAATTCTTCTCGCAAAGGAGACCATTATGTTGTCGTTAAGATAAAAACTCCTACAAAAATCAGCAATACTGAAAAAGAACTGTTTTTAAAATTGCAAGAATTAAATAGATTAAATAATAATGTTAAAAAAAATAGATCTTGGTTTTTTTAACATTGTATTTATATTTAAGCTTTAAAAATAAAAAAATATCGCTCTTTTTTAAATA
>NZ_AKIK01000111.1:0-1742 GCF_000309465.1 Poinsettia branch-inducing phytoplasma str. JR1 | reverse complement strand
TCCGATCTTGCAACTAAATTGAAATATTTTTTATTATTAAATTAAAATTTATTTTATCTCGTTAGAAAGGTAAATCTTTGGAAAAAATTAGTGTTTTGCTTAATTATTTTAAAAAAACTTATCATAGAATAATTAAGTTTACTGTTTTACTTTTGATTTTGATTTCGCTAACTTTTTTGTTAGGTGGATTTCATAGTTTTAATCTTTTGTTAGAAAAAGATAATTTTGTTAAATTTAGATGGTATTATTTTTTTTCTTTTTCGAAACAGTGTCTCTTTTTAATCTTAATTACTTTTGTTTTAATGATTTTTCAAAAAAATAAACGTATTATTGATATTTTTGCTTTATGTTCTTTGGTGAGTATTATCATCAACACTATCTTTTTACGTTCTTTTATTAGGGATTAGAATATTTATCCTTCTTCAGGGGTACCGTTTTTTAATTTAATTATTTATTTTTTAGAATATATCATTATTCCTATTTGTTTTGTTATTTTTTATTTTATCAACGGTTCTTTTAAAGTTAATTACAGTATGTTAGGTTTAACTTTAATTCATCCTTTACTTTATTTCATTGATAGTTATTTAATTAATTTATTGATGAATTGGTCTGAAGAAAAAATTTTCAGTACTCGTTTTTTTGCCAAACAATTGATTAATCCTGATAACCAAAAACATCTCTTTATTTCTTATTGCAAAATTTTTCTCGCTTTTTTCTTTTTAACTGCCGGGATTATCTTTTTACAAAAAAAGAAAAAATTTCTTTGGTGGAAAAGTTTATTTTTCTTCTCCCTTTTATTGTTTGTTTCTTGTATGGCCCTTCAACCGAAAGAATGGTTGCACGCTAAAGAAGTGGTTTTAAACCCTACCACAATGGGAGCTGGTCTTTTCCCTGAAACACAAGAAATGTCTGAATATTTTCAAACAGTTTCAGATTTAACCCCAGAAGAACTCAAAAAAAATAATAATAAAATTTTAGAATTAGGTTCCGGTTGTGGTAATGTTACTCAATATTTAATAGAAAAATTTGGGGTAGAAAATATAATAGCTGTGGAAATAGATGGTTTTTTATGCCAAGAATTAAAAACTCATTTTCCTGGTTTGAAAGTTATTCAAGGCAATGCCGCTCATTTTGAAACTTTACTCCAAAAAGAAAAAATAACGCATCAACAAATTAAAGGAATTGTTTCTACTTTACCGGTCGGTATTTTCGATTCTCAAGATTTTCAAAGTTTAAAAACCGGTATTGAAAAAATAGTGGTCCAAAATAATATTAAATATATGAATTATCGTTTTAAAATGTTTGAAACTGAAACTAGAGAAATGCCAGAACTGAAAAAAATCAATAATTTCGTGTTTATTTCGGAAATGGTAATCCCTTTAAGTGTTTATACTTACGTTAAAAAATAAAATTTAATTTTATATCAATACAACCTATCTTTTAATTTAAAAGAACCTTTTAAAGGTTCTTTTTTTATAATTTATGATGATATATGCAATAAATAAAAAGAGGTTTTAAGAAAAGAATTCTCTTTTATCGGTAAATTTATGGTTTTATTTCTAGAAAAAAAAGAGTTTCACTGTTTTTTGAAAAAAGATTTATTTTTTGCATTAAAAATAATTAATGATTCTATATTAGTGTAAAATATTAATGTAAACTAAAAAAATACTTATCAAACAAAAAATAAAAAGTTAGAAAAAAATATATTTAAAAGTTAAATGTTTTTCTTTAAAATATGATAA
>NZ_AKIK01000112.1:0-2906 GCF_000309465.1 Poinsettia branch-inducing phytoplasma str. JR1 | reverse complement strand
TGCTGAACCGCTCTTCCGATCTTGCAACTTTATCTGTTTTTTTTAATATTTATATTGTAAAAAGTCATTTTTCTTTTATCTGAAAGTTTTTTTATATATTAATTAAGCGAAAAAGGTTAATTGAGAATGTTTTTTGCTAAAAAGATATGTATCCTGAATCATTAAACAAACAACCAAGATACATGATATAATGTTTATTTCAATAAAGCTTTTAAAAAGGAATTTATTATATTTCATGGTAGAAAAAAGAATTAACCAATTTACAAGAAAAAATTGATTCTAATAAGTTTGAATTTATCCTTCTTTATGGTCGTAGAAGAATCGGGAAAACAGCTATTCTTCAGAAGATCATGGAAAAAAATAAGCAAGCTATTTATTTTATGGCTAAAGAAAAAAAGAGTTGAAATAAATTTACGCGAATTAACTCAAACGATAGATGTTTTTTTAAACAACCTTTGTCTTTTGATAATTATCAACAATTGTTTCAATATTTAGTTGATCAAAAAACAAAAAATAATTTTAATGATAGACGAATTTACTTATTTATTAAAATATAATGGTGGTTTTTCTTCTGATTTGCAAGATAATAATCGATCATATTTTACCTGATTTTATTATTAAATTAATTGTTTCAGACAGTCATGTCGGCGTTATAGAAAACGAATTCTCTTTCCAAAAACCTTTATACTGTCGTAAAACTTGTTCTTTAAAAATAAAACCTTTTGATTATGAGGAGGCTAGTTTGTTTATCCTCAAATAAGTTTAGAAGATAAAATAATTTTTTATAGTATTTTCAGCGTAATCCCTTTTTATCTTAATCAAATAAATCCCCAATTAAGCGTTAAAAAAAATATCATCAATATCATATTAAAACCGTTTTTAAATAATGAAGCTGAAATGGATTTTATTTTAAAACATGAAATTCCAAAGCCGCAAAAATATATAGCCATTCTCTTCAAAGTATCGCTTATGGAGCAACTAAATTAAACGATATTAGCAAAAAAAGCCATAACAAATCCTCTAATTCTACCGCTAATTATATTAGTACATTGGAAAAGATGGGAATAGTAAGCAAAGATTTTTCTTTTGGAGAAAGAAAAAATTCTAAAAAAACTCTTTATTATATGAAAGACCAATTCTTTCGTTTTTATTTCACCTTTATTGAGTTCAATATAAATACTATTTCTTTCACAGAAAAAGAATTGTTTTATTCTAAATTCATCGAACCTAAACTGAACGAGTATGTTTCTTGAGAATTTGAAAAGATTTCTCAATCTTTTGTTCATAAAAAATACGTTTCTGTTTCTCAACAAATAGGAAGTTATTGGGGAAATGTTCTTGCATGGGAAAATAATAAAAAATTCAATAAAGATGTAGAAATAGATATCATCTTACAGAAAACTAATAAAAAGGTCTTTCTTTTTGAATGCAAATGGAATATTTGTTTAAATTTTATAAAGTTATTTTTGCATTTGATTAATAGATATTTTCTTAGCAGATGGATTTAAATTTGTCATAATATTGTTTAAATCAGTTTCTGTTATGGTTTCTTTTGCCAATAAAGAATCAGCGATAGCATCCAATAAAAGACAATTTTCTTTTATAATATTTCGTGCTTCAATCATAGATTTATCAATTATTTTTTTCACTTCATTATCAACCAAAGGATTATTTACCAAATAATTGTTTTCATTCTGCATCGGTCCTAAATCAGACATTCCTAATTTTGTTACCATTTGAGTAGCTATTTGAGTAGCTTGTTGAAAATCACCAAAAGCCCCATTAGAAATATCATCAAATATTAGTTCTTCGGCCGCTCTGCCGCCTAAATAAGAGATAATATTAGCTAACATTCTTTTTTTAGAAGAAAAGAAAGTTTCTTTTTCTGGAAGCATTAAATTATAACCACCAGCGTTTCCTCTTGGGATAATAGTTATTTTTTGTACTTTTTGAGCATGTTTTAATTTTAAACCAATAACAGCGTGCCCCGCTTCATGATAAGCTACCATTTTCTTTTCTTCTTCGTCGTATTTTCTTGATTTTTTCGCTGGACCCATTAAAACACGATCAATCGCTTCTTCTAGTTCTGTTTGAGTAATTAATTTTTTATCATTTCTAACTGTTAAAATAGAAGCTTCATTTAAAACAGATGCTAATTGGGCCCCACTCATAGAAGGTGTTTGTTTAGCGATTTGTTCTAAATCAACCGATGTATCTAGTTTTTTATTTTTAGCGTGCACTTCTAAAATCGCTTTTCTCGCTTTCACATCCGGCAATCCTACTTTAAAAATACGATCAAATCGTCCGGGACGAAGTAAAGCTGGATCTAATATATCAGCTCTATTAGTAGCGCCGATAATTAAAATCCCTGAAGAAGTATTAAAACCATCTATTTCTGTCAGTAATTGGTTTAAAGTTTGTTCATGTTTATTTTCAGATTGACCACGTTTTTTACCTAAAGCATCTATTTCATCAATAAATAAAACACAAGTAGTTAAATGTCTTAATTGTTGAAATAATTCCCTAATTTTTTTAGATCCTAACCCAACTAAAATACCATCAAATTGAGAACCAGAAACAGCGTAGAAAGGGACACCTGCTTCACCGGCTACGGCTTTGGCTAATAAGGTTTTACCAGTCCCTGGTGGCCCTTCTAATAAAATACCTTTAGGAATAGAAGCCCCTATATCTTGGTATTTTTTAGGATTTTTTAAAAAATCAATTAATTCTTGCATTTCTTCTTTTTCTTCTTCGTTGCCAGCCACATCTTTAAAAGTAAATTGAGATTTTTGTTTAGAGGAAGAATGAGGTGTAGAATTTATTTCATTCGAACTGTATAATAAGATACTATTCATAATATAATAACTAAATATAATAGGATAAATTTTCATTATAATACGCAAAAA
>NZ_AKIK01000113.1:0-1211 GCF_000309465.1 Poinsettia branch-inducing phytoplasma str. JR1 | reverse complement strand
AAGACGGCATACGATATCGGTCTCGGCATTCCTGCTGAACCGCTCTTCCGATCTGAAATATTCTTTAGAAGCTTCTTCTAAATCTGAAATTAAAATTTGCTTGTGTGAATGATTGCCAGCAATTAAAAACGCTTGAGACAAAAAATTTTCTATTTTTCTATTTGTTTGAATATCAAAAAAATGTTTTTTAACTTTGTCTAAATAACTTATATCTAAATCTTCTTCAATTCGGTCTGTTTCGTATTGTACTTTATATGATTCTTCAATTTTTTTTCTATTTGATTGATCAGTTAAGACATCATCAGAAGTCATCAAAGAACCTTTCATTTCTTTTTCAGTTTTACTAATAGCTGGAATTTCGAATTTAAATTTTTTACCGTCAGCTGATTTGTACTCTTTGCCTATCATTTTAGCATATTTTATAGGATTTTCAATTGCTTCTTTAAATCTTGGAATAATTTTGTCTTTTAAATGATTTTTTGCATTTTGAGCGAATTTATATTTATCTGATAATTTAATAAAATATTGTTCTCTTTCTACATCATTTAAATAACCTAAATAAATAGGATCTAAACGATTTTGAATAGCACTGTCAATTTTATCTAAATGATTAGTCGCAGCAATAAAAAAAATAGGATTTTCAGGATCAGTATTTACACCATCTAATTCCATTAAAAATGTATCAGTTTTTTTCGCGTCTCCTGTTTCTAAATTTTGTGATGTTCTAGATTTGATTAACTCTTCGGCTTCATCTGCAAAAACAATAGAAGGGCTGTTTCTTCGAGCTTTTTTAAAAATTTCTTCTATTTCTTTAAGACTATGAGCAGAAGTAATATTATAGAAATTCATTTTAGATTCTTTAGCAAAACATTTAGCGGTAAAAGTTTTCCCTGTTCCTGGTGGACCATATAAAATAATTCCTTTAGGGTAAGGTATTTTTTCATTACTATTCTCTTGTAACTTTTTAAAATTTTTTAATTTGTCTGGCTTAAATATATTAATATAACTATTTAATTTTTTTTTTAATTCTTCTTGTCCGAATATTTTTTCGAAACCCTTAAAGCGAACATAATTGTTTTCTGGAGGGGTTAACATTTCTAATATACTCATAGAACTATTATTACTAATAGCATTTGAATTTCTATCATTAATAGCCTTAATATTCTTATTTTTAATAATGAACAAAATAATTCCTAATAAAAATAAAAAAA
>NZ_AKIK01000114.1:0-2434 GCF_000309465.1 Poinsettia branch-inducing phytoplasma str. JR1 | reverse complement strand
CTACTATTATATAATATTTATTTGATTAAATTTAAATAAAAAATTTTATATATGAATTAATTAATGATAGGTTGAAGGAATTTATTATATCTTTTTTGTTTTATTCTTTCTTGGACTTTGGCGTAGTTAGGGGATTTTTGTTTTAGTTCTTCTTTGATTGTTTTTATTTATTCGTCAATAGGTTCTAATTTTATTTCTAGTTGTTCTTGTTGTAAGTATCTTGCATTATCTTTTTCGAATTCATTAATTACTTTTCTTCTTTTATTAGTTAATTCATTAATTATTGTAACGTATTCCCTAATAACTGATGTTTCGTTTTGTATGATTTTTTTAACTACTTCTCTTGATTCTTCGTATTGTTTTATAATTTGATCAGAGTGTAATTTATCTTTATATTCTACAAGTTTCTTTTCAGCGTCTTTATAGTCGGCTTTGGCTTCATCTAAATCTTTTTCTATTCTTTTTCTAATGATATCATATGTTTCTTTGCTCATCATTTTAGGTGTTCCGTCTTCCTTTTGAAATAAATCTTGGGCTAAACTGATTGCACGGTGAACTTCGTGAACAATTAATCCGCCTTTTGCGATAGTTCCAGCGGTTTTTTTAAATATTCCACCGCCAATGGCTTTTAACATACCGCGTCCACCATAGGCGTCTAAAAACATATCAGCACCTTTGAAAATAGCATCGCGAAGGTTACCAAAACTAAATTCATGTTTTTTATCCCAATCATCAGCAGCGCTTTTAGCAGCGTCGGCTGCTGTTTGCATTATTCGCAATCCTTCTATTCTTGCGTCAATAGCTGTTTTTTTTTCGTTTATTTCATCTATGTTGTTTTGGATTTCGGTGCGTCTTTGTTCGACGGATTGGATTTGGTTGAATAATGTTTGTTCGCCTTCAGTTAGATCTTTATATTGTTTTTCTAATAATTGTTTTAAATTTTCTGCGATTCGGAGGTGGTCATTTAAGGCGTTTAGGTCATTGCTAAATAATCCTATTTGGTTTTTGATTTCAGTAATTTGTTTAACTAATTTAATTTTTTCGTCATAAAGGATATCTAATTTAGTGCGTAATTTTTCTTTTTCAGTTAAATCAGTGGATTCCTCGATTTGTTTTTCTGTTAGTTTTATTTCTTTTTCTTTGTTGGCTAATGCTTCTTCTTTTTGTTTTAGTTCTTCTTTTAAGACATTAATTTTATTTTCAGTTTCTTGTTTTTGAGTTTTGATTTCGTTAATCTTTGTTTCTGTTTGGTTTATTAATTCTTTGATTTTCTCTTTTTGTTCTTGGGTTAATTCTTGGGCTTTGTAGAGTTCTTTTAATTCGGCTTCTACTTTGGTTAATTCTTGTTCCCAATTATCTTTTAATCCTTTATAATTGTTAATCACTTCATTGTATTTATCAATCGCTTTATCAATTTCTTGGACTAATTGGCCTGCGTATTTACTGGATGATTCTTTAGGTTTATGAAAGAAGCATAAGTAAATGAAACCTAAAATACCGATAATTATTAAAAAATAAGTTAAATATCCTTTCCATTTGTTTGTGTGTTGAGTGGGTTTATTGGCAACAAGTTTGCTTTTAAAGAAAAGGACAATGCCAAAGATAGCGGTAGCTATTAAAAACCAAGTGAAATAAGACTTAAAGGTTAGATAAGTTTTAATTAGGTCTAATGGTGTTTTCATAATTATTTACCTCTTTTCGCTTTTATTTCTTGTTCGATAATGTTTAGAAGGGTGTTGTCTTGTGAAATGATCATTTTGTAAGCTTGTTTTAAGTCTTCTTTATTGATTTCGTTTCTTTTAGTTTCGCCTTGACCTCGGTTTTTAGCGAAGATGGTGACAGTTGTTTTTAAAAGGTTTTCTAAAGTACGATTGGCTTTTTTAAATTGGTGGTTAACTGGTAATCTTTCTAAGGATTCGTTAATTACTTCATATAAATATTGTTTAGCTTCTTCACTGTAAGGATTTTTACGTTTGTTGATTAAGAATTCTAAGAAGGCTTTTCTTTCTTCTTTATTACCTGGTTTAACTTCGATGTTATAGGTGAAGCGGGATTTAATGGCTTCGTCAATTTGGTCGATATGGTTTATAGCGCCAATGATGAAAATTGGTTTGTCTTTGTTGTTTTCGAATGATGTCATTTCGGTTTTGAATTGGTTGACTACATTGTTGATGTCAGAAACACTGCTTAAATCACTCAAATTAGTAAAGATTGTTTCACATTCATCTAAGAAAATGATGGCCCCTTTGTTTTTGGCTGCTTCTTTACGAGCGTTCATAAATAATTCTTTTACCAATTGTGGCGCGTCTCCTTTGAATTTTCGGGAAAAAATGGAACTGCTTACTTCAAAAAAAAGGAGATTAGTTTCTTTAGCTAAGGCTCTGGCTAAGGTTGTTTTACCTGTACCAGGAATACCATACATTAAGATGCCTAA
>NZ_AKIK01000115.1:0-2995 GCF_000309465.1 Poinsettia branch-inducing phytoplasma str. JR1 | reverse complement strand
CATGGTTTTGTTTGCCTCCTTTGATTTTTTGGTTTAATGGCCTTGCCAGTTGTTGTGAGTGTTTGGTTAAAATGAAAAAAGGTCCGCGAAAGGACCGAGTTTAAAACATTAAATAATTTAAAATAATTGTTATAATATAAAATAAGCGCCTTTTCAAAAGGTGTTGATTTTGATTTCCTTTTGGAAAGGTGCAATTACCCAAAAGAAAGGAAGTGATTTCATGATTAAAATAAAAATAACAGTGATAAATAACACCGTTATAATAGAAATAGAACCTCCGCCGAGGTTCTATTTTTTTACCCAAAAAAATGTGATTTCATGATGCCCTCATAAGTTGTTTAAACCAACTCCCAACGAAGGTCATTTTTATTATAACATACAAAATTAATAATATTAAATTTTTTAAATTATTAATTGTTTTTTGTTATTTTAAAATCTTAGTTTAACGTCGTTACGGACGTGTGAAGGTTTCTACAAATTGTTATTTTTGCCTCGCCAAGTTGTTGGTGTGTGTGTGTTTGGGTAAAATAAAAAGGCCCTCTGGGTGAGGGTCTCTTTGAATTATGATGATATTTAATTTTTATTTATCTGGAACAACATTTAAATCGAAATTTTTGGTTTTTTGTTTTTTATTACTAGATTGAGATTCTACTTTTTGATCAATGTCCGAACAAATCCATTGTTCTATTTCTTTAATAGAAGCGTTTTGTAAATGGGGGTGTTTTTGTTTTATATTTTTAATTATTTCTTTTTGTTTTTTGAGCAATCTAAAAAAATCATTAACTTCTTTATCAATAGGTTGTTCGTTTTGTAAAATTTGTTTATTTTTATTGTTTTCCATCGCCATTACTAGATTATTATTATTCATAAATAATAATCCTATGAAAGTTATTAAACAAAGATAAATTATATTCAATTGGTTTTTTAATTTAAACATTATTTATTAAAACTCCTTTGATTTTTTATTTCTTGGTAGAGATAATTTCGTAGAAGGGGTTTATTTTAATAGAAATTTCATTTTTATTTTTATCATTAATTAAATATATTTTAAAATATTTAACGTCTTCTACGATTATTTTGTTGATTTTGAAGGTTTTGTTGCGGCATTGCGTTATGGACAATAATTTGTTGAGCAGCGATACGACTAATTAATTCATTTTTTTCTCTAAAAAGATTGTTAATATCTTCTTCAGAAGAGTTATTATTTGCAGCAATTAAAATTTGTTGAGATATTGTAGCTAGTTGAACATTTAAATTTTGTAAAATACGAGCTTGAATTCGAAAATTAGCATGATTATTATCATGTCCGTTATTTTGAGATATGTGACCATTATTCATTGCCATAATATAATTATTATTAGTTATAAATAACATTCCTAATAAAACAAATAAATAAATACTAATTATTTTAAATTGATTTTGTAATTTAAACATTATTTATTAAACTCCTTTTTTAATTAAGAAAAATTATTTTTTAGAATCATCAGATTGTTTTGAAGAAGAACCTTCTTCTTTTAAATTTTTCGTTTCCTCTTCGGCTTTTTGTTTTAATATTTTCATTAATTCAGGGTTTTCTAAAATTTTTATAATTTCATTATTTTTTTCAATTGAATATTCTTTAAATTCTTTATGTATTGTATAAAATCTTTTTATATCTTCTTTTTGTTTTTTGTTTTTTTCTTCTGATTTATTAATTTTCGAAATATCTCTTTTTTTATCACTAGATTCTTTTTTAGGTGAAGCTATTACTTGATTTATATTAATAAATAATAAACCTATAAATACAAATAAATAAATACTAATTATTTTAAATTGATTTTTTAGTTTTAACATTAATTAAATCTCCTTTTTTTTTACCCCTCATTTGGGTTGATTTCGTAGAGGGAGTTGAGGGAAGATAGGACGGATTGTTTGTTTTGTTCTAATCTTTTATTTAAATCTTTTTGTAATCTATTTTTGAATTCTTGGGCGCGTGATAACATGTTTTCGTACATTGTTTGTTTGGATTTTAATTTGGCGATTTGGATTTTGATATTATCTATTTGTCCGACTAACTCAATTGTTTCATCTTGTAATTGGTATATTTCATTTTGAATTAGATCTATTTCAGAATTCTTATAAGTGGTTTGACCTTGAGTTTGTAATTGTGTTTGTTTTTGTTGTTTTTTGAATTTTAATTTATCTATTTCTTTGTTTTGAGTTTCTAATTTAGCTTCTTTTGGTTGAAGTTGTTTTTGTAATGGTGGAATTTGTTTTACTATTTCATTTATTTGGGATGTGTATTCATCGCATTTGTTTTGAAATTCATCTATTCGAGGTCGGAAATAATTTTTACTATATTCTAAATCATTGATTAATTCTTGTTTTATGTTATTAATTTTAACTCTGTCTTCTGGCAAAAGGTTGTTCAAAGATAAAACTGCGTTTGAGTTTTCTGATAAGATATAAGATTTAATTTTATTATATTTTTCTTGTGTTATTTTAATTTTAGGTTTTGTTTCTTTTTTCAATTCGTTTAATTTTTTCTTAACACTATTAAATTTCCATTCACAAAATTTATCAGTTGTAATTATGCGTTTTAGATGTAATTCGGTTATATCTACGCCCCAAAATATACGGGGTATTTCAAAATCATCTATTAAACTGTCTAAATCTTTTTGTATCAGAAACAAACTCATGCCTAGTTGATCTCCATCCTTAATAGGTTTTGAAGGATCAAAATTTTTTGTGATTTTGCATTGTTGTATTAAATCATCAAATTCTTTTTTTAATTCTTTTA
Organism: Poinsettia branch-inducing phytoplasma str. JR1; assembly: GCF_000309465.1. Classification (NCBI taxonomy): domain Bacteria; kingdom Bacillati; phylum Mycoplasmatota; class Mollicutes; order Acholeplasmatales; family Acholeplasmataceae; genus Candidatus Phytoplasma; species Poinsettia branch-inducing phytoplasma. The sequence goes on along the minus strand of NZ_AKIK01000115.1, from coordinate 216 downwards.
TTTCTTTTCTTTTTTGTTTAATTTTTATTTTGTCTTGGGACGATAAAAAATCTAAATTATTTAAAATTTCATCTTCTGAGTCTTTATTTTGGTTTTTTTTTATTTAGGTTTTTAATTGGAAAATAAAAATACCTAAATAATACTATACCGACAATAAATACGAAAATAATTAAAATAATAATCCAATATTTTTTAAAAAAGTTCATATTCTTAATA
>NZ_AKIK01000116.1:0-1933 GCF_000309465.1 Poinsettia branch-inducing phytoplasma str. JR1 | reverse complement strand
AATAGTAGTAATTAATTTTTTTAAAGATAATACCAATTCCTACTATTATCGGAAAGGCTATTAAGAATATGAACTTTTTTAAACAAAATTGGCTTATTATTTCCATTATTTTATTTTTTAGTATTGTTATTATTATAGGCTTGTTTAAAGGTATTAACGAAACCAAACAAGACCCAAAATCCTTATCAAATCATCATAAAGAAGTAAATAATAAACAAAAACCCAATTAACCACAAAAATATAATAAAATTAAATCTTATATCTTATCGGAAAAAGAAATTTTAACATTAAATCTTCCAGAACAAGAAAAAACCGAAATTAGCAAAATAAAACAAAAACTAATTAATGAAAGTTTAGAACAAAACAAACAATTAGCCCTATCCTCCCTCAACTCCCTCTATGAAATCACCTCAGCTGAGGAATAAAATTAAAGGAGATTTTAATTAATGTTTAAAGTAAAAAACCAATTTAAAGTAATTAGTATTTATTTATTTGTATTTATAAGTTTATTATTTATTTTTAATAATAATCAAGTAATGGCGGCACCTAAAAAAGAACATGGAAAGGGAATAGCATCTTCCAAAGAACCAGAAGAAACAACTAAACAAGATATAAAAAATTATTTTGAATTATACAATGTACTTGAAAAATGTTCCGATGAAGATAGAAATAAAATTATTGAAATGTTACAAGATCCTGAATTCACACAATTGTTACAAAAAAAACCGAAAAGAAAACAAAAAAAATAAACGAAAAAGGTTCTTCTTCAAAACAATCTTATGATTCTAAAAAATAATTTTATACGAATTAAGAATGGAGTTATATTTGAAAATGATTAAATTAAAAAACCAATTTAACATAATTTATTTTTGTTTAATAACTTTTTATAGGCTTATTATTTATGAATAATAATAATCTAGTAATGGCGATGGATATAAATAAAGGAAAACAAATTTCAAATAATGAAATTAATAATTCAAATTTTGATGATTCAGAATTCAAAGAATTTTGTAAATTAATTGAGCAAAGAAAACAAATAATTCAATTACAAAAAAAAGACAAGAAAATATTAATACAAAAAATATTTCTATTAACGAAACAAAATTTGAATCTAGTGATAAAAAACAAAAAACCAAAAATTTCGATTTAAATATTATTCCAGACAAATAAAAATTAAATATCATCATAATTCAAAGACCCTCCCTAGGGTCTTTTTTTTACCAAATTCAAACAACACACACAACTGGCAAGGTCATTAATCAACAAACTAAAAAGGAGTAAAAAACAAATAAAACAAAAAATACTTTCTCTTGAAAAAAATTAAAATTATTATATAATGCAATTATTAAAAATAAAGGAGTTGATTTAAATATGAACAAGAATTTAAATACAGAAAAAGATATTGAAAAAAAACTCAAATTAATATTTTCAACGTTGCCAATTACATTATTAACAAAGTTCCTAAAATAACTAATATGTAATTACAAAAACTTATTTATTATGCACATGCTTTTCATTTAGTAAATTTTAATGAAAAATTAATTGATGAAAATGTACAATCATGGATTTATGACAAGTATTCCCTAAATTATATCAAGAATTTTGTAAACATTCTTATCATGCACTTAAAAAAACTTCCAAAGGCAACGACAATAAATTATTGCCGAACCAAAAAGAAACTATTAATTTAGTTATTGAAAAATTTGGAAATATGGATAGCGGCGATTTAAGTGAACAAACGCACAAGGAAAAACCATGGTTAAACTCTTTTAATAAAAGTTGTGATTGGGAACAAAATGCGATTACTGACAAAGATTTAATAAAATATTTTTCTTTTCTTTTTTTCTTTTTTCTTTTTGGTTCTTTTTCTTTTTTCTTTTTTTTCTTTTTAAATATTTAAAAATAATGATTTTTCGGTCTTAAAATGATGATA
>NZ_AKIK01000117.1:0-797 GCF_000309465.1 Poinsettia branch-inducing phytoplasma str. JR1 | reverse complement strand
TATTCTTTTATTATAAACTAATAAAATTATTTTTTTAATTATTTTTGTAAATTTTACTAAAACCAATTTAAGAAATTATATGCGCGACGAGCATGTTTAGCCACTTTAAGAGCTGGAGCGACACCTGGCACTAAGCCAACTATAGTTTCCGCCGTATCCCATGCTTGGTTTACTTGTTTTTCCTTTTCCCATTTGTTTTGTAATACTTTAAGTTCATTTTCTTTTGCTTTGAATTTTTGTTTTTGTATGTCTAATTCATTTTCTTTTTCTAATAATTTATTTTTCGTCTCCTCATGCGCCTTTTTCTCATCTTCTAATTGTTGTTTCAATTCAGCAATTCTTTGACGAAGTTCTTTATTTTCTATTTGTAAACTTTTATTAGCCTCTTCTAGTCCTTTAATGGTTCCTTCTAATTGTTTAATTTTTTGACCTTGTTCAACGTATAACTGCATTTGTTTATCTAATTCATCATTTAAACGGTTAATTTCTGTGACTTGTGCTTCAATAGTTTTCTGTAATGCATTTATTTCTTCATCTTTTTGTTTAATAGTATTTTGTAATTCTTTTTCGTGTTCTTCTAATTGTTTGACTCTTTCTTTAGTAATATTTAATGCTGCTTGTTTGATATTTAATTGGTTTTGAAGAGCTTGATCAATATTACCATTTTTTTCTAAATCATCTTTAATTTGATTAATTTCTTTGATTAAGGCATCATTTTCTTTATTTTTATCAGCTAATTCCGTTTTGACTTGATTTAAATCATGATGATATTTCTCTTTTAAATTATTGTTTTCTTG
>NZ_AKIK01000118.1:0-681 GCF_000309465.1 Poinsettia branch-inducing phytoplasma str. JR1 | reverse complement strand
AACTCAAATTTATCAAACAATTGCAGATTTTAAAAAAGTAGGGGCTGATATTGATGATTTAAGAAAAATTGGATTTACAGCTAAACAATTAAAAGCTGCTGGGTATACAATTCAACAATTAAAAAATGTTGGGTATACACCTTTCAAAAATGATGGATATACAATTGAAGAAATAATAGATGCTGGTTACACAACTAAACAATTAAGAGATGCTGGATTTACAGTTAAAGATTTAAAAGATTCTAAGTGGTATACAGCTCAGGAATTAATAAATTCAGCATTTATTCTTAAAAAATTAAAAGAAGCTGGGTATACGGCAAAAGAAGCAATAGATGCTGGGTATAAGTTTCGTGATTTAAGAAGTATTGGTGGGTATACAGCTAAGGAATTAAAAGATGCTGGGTGTACAATTAAACAATTAGTATATGCTGGGTATTTAAAGTTTGAATTAATAGCTGCTGGGTGTACAAATGAAGAATTATTAGAAGCTGAAAAATATTAAGTTTTTATTTCTTTCGTTAATCAATCTACATCCGTTTATCATTCTTAATTTTTTAAGAACGATAAACGGATAAATAAAAAGATAAATAAAAATTTTTATAATTTGGTTTTGTTAAATAAACACTTAAACAACTAAGACTGAATGTAAAATAATGTATTTTAATGTATAAAGCTAAGCGC
>NZ_AKIK01000119.1:0-910 GCF_000309465.1 Poinsettia branch-inducing phytoplasma str. JR1 | reverse complement strand
CCTTATGAAATTAGACGCATTTTGCCCCCTTATGACAAAACTTGTAAAGATGTTGATGATTTATTACGACAATATGGGAAAGAAGCTTATCAAAAATGTTTTTTAGATCCATACATCTCATACGAAGAGGCTGAAAAGAAACAAATAATAGATTTAGCCATTCATTTCTTTGGTGCAGATAAAGTTGAAGTCATAACATAATGATTTATTATAAAATACCAATTAAAAAAAATACCAAAACAAATTCAAAGGAGAAAATAAAAATGAAAAAACAAAAATTTAATCAACAAAAACAATTAATTAAAGAAATTTTTTATTATTCAAAAAATAAAAAATCTCATATGCATGAATATAATCCAAATACCAAGGAAATGATTAAATTCATTCAATATTATCCCAACGGCAGAATCAATTATATAGCTGAATGGAATAAGTCTGGCAATGAATTAATTAAAGAAACTTATTACAATTCAAATGGTAGTTTACTTTGGAAGGAAGATTATTTAATTGATGATAAAAACAAATAAGAACAATTTCAAATATCATCCCAAAATGGTTAAAAACAATTCCAAAAATTGCACTTAACTTTTTGAGTTGAATTATACCATTACCTAAAATGACTACCTCCAAAAATCTCGCATTATTGGTCTTAAAAATTAGCACGTTTTTTTTATTCAAATTATCAAAAACAACCTAAAAAACACAATAATCAAAAAACTTTGTCAAAAATGATTTGTTACAAAAATCAATTTTTTTGAACTATTTTTTTAAACTAATAATTCTCAATAGAAAGTAGAAAACAAAAATATGAACAACAACTTCGATCAAGGAATTAGAATCGGTGGATGGAATACCAAAACCGCCCCTAGTGATTTAGAACAAATCAAAAAATTTTTACAAACTTTAAAAC
>NZ_AKIK01000120.1:0-1091 GCF_000309465.1 Poinsettia branch-inducing phytoplasma str. JR1 | reverse complement strand
TTTTTTTTCTTTTCTTTTTAAATATTTAAAAATAATGATTTTTCAGTCTTAAAATAATGATAATCACTATAAAGCTTCTTTTTTAGGGATAAAAATGATTTCTTAAATATTTTAAAAATATTTTTTAAAAAAGGGTTGACAAATATTTTTTTTATGTTATCATAAAGTAAATTAATAAATAATTTTTTCTAAAAGGTATTTGTTTTAGAAAAATTAGTTGTTATCATTCAGAACTATTTTGCTGGGGCTCACCCTTTTGATAAGCTTCTTTTTCAATAATTTGTTTTATATATTCTTTTTGTTGAGTTGATAAATATCTGAATTTTTTAAGATTCAAATCTTTAGTTGTGATATTTTCTTTAAATTTAGTATATTCATTAAAATATAATAATTCTAAAGATTTTTTCTCGTAGAGGTAATATCGCTAGAGCTTGCTTGGGGTTTGATTTGATGATATTGTTTTTGCAAACATTATTCAGTTGTTAAACCGCCATAATAAAAAGCCATTAATTCTTTGATTTTTTCAACTTTTTGTTTTGAAGTTAACTCGCCTATTTTCTTTTGAATATAGTCACACCCTCCCTCATCCTTTTTCCAAAAACAACTATTCTCTATAAGTCATAATATTTAGAGGATAAAACGATTATCGCGCGTTCCGCTTCATGATGTTTGGAAGTAAATCTTTTCATAATAGGATTATGAAAAGATTTACCAACTCTTCAATAGAACAAAGGTCAAACTTATCAAGAATATGTTGGATATTTTTTAAAATATAATTACCAAAAAAAATCTCTTTTTAATCAAATGATCTTTTAATTTTTCAAAATATTCTTTATTATAAAAACCTTGTTGATTCGTTAATTGAGTCAATTTAATGTGATATTTTTCTAAAAGATCTAAACATTTACAAGAATTTAATAACAATTGATCTCACTAAGGTTATAATACTTTTGTTAATTGTATATTTACCATCTTATATAAAAAAACTCTTAAATAAAAGACTTTCCTCTTCAAAAAAAAAAAAAAAAGATCTTGTCTTTAAAACAAAATCTTAGATAAAGAAATATTAATTATTAAAAAAAATAAAAAAA
>NZ_AKIK01000121.1:0-476 GCF_000309465.1 Poinsettia branch-inducing phytoplasma str. JR1 | reverse complement strand
TTCCGATCTTGCAACTTTTTCCTTAGTGAGATCGATTGTTTTGGACGCCTATTCAAAAAAAATAAACAAATATATTAACTAAAACCGCTTAATGCGGTTTTTTTGGGTACCAAAGATGCCTTATTTGCAGCAGTTTAACTATCCGCTTCTATGGTTTTTCTTGACAAATCTTTTTCAATTTGTTTTAATTCTATTCTTTGTGTTTCAATTTTTTTTTGTAAATCATTAATTTTTTGTTCTTTAATTGAGAGTTTTTTTTTGATATTTATTGTTTTGTTTGTCTAAAAGGGTTTTTTGTTCTTCAAGTACTTTAATCTCTTGATAAAGTCGTTCTTTTTCTTTTTTTAAAGATTCGTTTCCTAAAGTTTCTAATATTTTATCAATTTTTTTGATAAAAGGAATCGGTTCTGGAAGAAAAAAAATTTTTTTAGGTAATTTATACAAAAGATATAAATTAAAAAAAATAAATAAAAAAA
>NZ_AKIK01000122.1:0-1190 GCF_000309465.1 Poinsettia branch-inducing phytoplasma str. JR1 | reverse complement strand
TTCTCGCTAGGGGTTCCATTTTATTACCGTGTTCGGTGTATTTGTTGCTTGTGAAAGTAGTACCAAAGATTTTGTCATGAACTAATTGTTCTAAAGAACGGAATTTATCATTGCCAGTGATACTGCCAATTTCGGAGGCGTTAATGTATTTTTTGGTGTTGGTACCATTCTTTGGTGCGTTGAGATAATGTGATTTGCATCGTTATTTCCCTTTCTTAAATAATGAGATGATATATCGGCCTAAATAATAAATAAATCTGCTTGTATGAAATAAAGTTTTTAAAAGAAAATCAATTAAACATAAGAGATGAGGTAGAAATAATAAAATAATGGTTAATAAAACTAAATTAAGCCATTGGTTTTGATTATTAAAAAAACAATTACTTATAGTAACAAACCAATTATTTAATTTTGTTAACCAAGTATTAATTAGGTTCCACATGATTATTAGTTTTAGTGGTGGTTAGATATTGATAAAATTGAACTACTATTCCTTGTTTTAATCTTTGGATGCTTAATTGGTAAGTAAAAAGATAGAATTTGATTAAATAAAAGATGAGATAAAAAGGCATTAATAATAAAATAAAGATGATGTTACTGGATAAAAATGATAAGTTTTTTTTAATGAACATATTTAATAGTTCCTTTCTTTTTTAAGTTTTGGGTAATAAAAAAAGACCCTTGCGAAGGGTCTTTATAAAGAATTAAATGTTTTTATTTATATTAAAAACAAATTAATTATTTTCATCATTTAAATTTTTTAAAAGTATTTTATAAGTTTTTAATTGTTCTTTTTGATTAGAAATTAAATTTTCTAAATTTTGTTTTAAGGTTAAAAGAATATTTTTTCTAGGTTCATCATTTGATAATTGTTGTATTTCTTTTTCTGTATTTATTTTTTTAACTGCATTTTCCCGAATTTTATATTTTAAATTAATTATATTTTCTTCAATAGAGTAATTAGTTATGTTTTGGTTATTATTACTAGTGCTAGCAATATCTTTGTTCATCCCCATTACTTGTTGATTATTAGTGATTAAAAATAACCCTAAAAAAGCGAATAAACAAATATTTATTATTTTAAATTGATTTTGTAATTTAAACATTATATGAAATCTCCTTTAATTTTTTATTTACCAATTATTGTTAAATTGATATTTCATTTTGACTTCTTTTGGTTTCATTTTAGT
>NZ_AKIK01000123.1:0-411 GCF_000309465.1 Poinsettia branch-inducing phytoplasma str. JR1 | reverse complement strand
AAATAATAATAAAGTAATGGCGATGAATAACGAACAAAAATCAATTTCATACCAAATGAATGTGATTAATACCATAGAAAAACAAATAAAAGGTTTTGTTGAAAATTCAAAACAAAAATACCCCAATTTAATTAATCATGATATTAAAAATGTAACCAAATGGGTTTTTTTAAATGGTGATAAAGAAGATAAAAATCAAATTTTTCTAATATTAGAACAAATTCAAAAACACAATCTAACAATTAGATGATGAATTTACAGAATTATTTGATTAAATTATCAAACCTTTATTCTCAAATTAAAATATTAGAAAAAAAACAAAAAATAATTCCTTTTAAACAATTAAGAACTAGCAGAAAATTTCAAAAAAAGTTAATATATTTCAAGGAATAAATAATAATATAAGTTGCA
>NZ_AKIK01000124.1:0-389 GCF_000309465.1 Poinsettia branch-inducing phytoplasma str. JR1 | reverse complement strand
TCCTGCTGAACCGCTCTTCCGATCTTTAATTGATTTAAATTATTATTTTATTATTTTGGAGCGGACGAGGGGAATTGAACCCCCGTCTCATGCTTGGCAAGCACGTATAATAGCCACTATACGACGTCCGCATTCATTAAGTCAAGAATTTCATTTTTTAAAAAAAATAATTTCTAAAAAACTACAACATATATATTAACAAAAAAATAAGAAAAATTTAAAACAAAATGATTGGTGCCCTTAACGAGAATCGAACTTGTATTTCATCATTACCACTGATGTGTTTTGCCATTAAACTATAAGGGCTTTTGACACTCTTGTATTATTTTATCATATAAAACCCAATTTAAGAAAAAATGTTATAATTAATTACTAAAAAAAACTTTTTC
>NZ_AKIK01000125.1:0-1395 GCF_000309465.1 Poinsettia branch-inducing phytoplasma str. JR1 | reverse complement strand
TTTGTTTATTTTTTTTTTATTTATTGAACCTTAAAGACTTAAAGAGATAAAAGGCCAATTTATTAGGCTTAGTGATATCGATTGTTTGGACTCCTATTCAAAGAAAATAAACAAATAACTAACTAAACCACTTAATGTGGTTTTTTTATTTGTTAAAAAAAAAAAAAAGGAAATTATAACAGTTAAATCAAATAATATTCAATCATTCTACTCACAAACATTTATAAATAACGTCCACAAAAGTTTATTAATTATTATTGGGCGCCAAAGATGCCTTATTAACAGCGAATTAACGAATCGCAATGTGTGATAATCACATCCTTCATGTTCTTGGTTTATCAAACGAAAGAATGATAGATTACAGCAGAGAATAAAAGCGGATTGAGGTGAAGTTCATAACCAATATGAGACCGCAAGAAGAATGAATTCCAAGGAGAAGTCCTGAAACGGACCTAAACATCAAAAGAAGAGTACGGGCTGAACCAAGTCGAAAGGAATTGAAACGACTTGTAAGATGGGGCTAAATAGTTATAATTCTTTACTATGGAGATTATCAGGGGATATAAAATCCCTTCCTGGTTTAAAGACCAACATCTTAACTCACCTAGCTAAACGGTATTTACCTATTTTATGAAGTGAAAACTCATAAGTTAATGCTAAGATCAGCGTTCCTAAAGAATTCACTTAGTTAGTAAGAGTAACTTGGATTTTCCTAAAAAAGCAAGGTTAAAAACTAAATGTATGAGGATAAAAAGTCATACAGATCCAAGGAAAAAGCAGAATCGTAGTAGTCGTTGGAGTAAAACTTAATTTGGAATAGTTAAGATAGTCGCCCAACCAGGAAGTCATGGAAAGCATGATATAGGGCGAAAGAGAAAATAATATTTCGAGTTTAAGGGCTTAGAAGGGCGGTGGCTATATGCTATCAAAGGAAAGTAAAATTTCAAAACTAACTACGCATTTAAACAGAATTGAGACGAATTCAAGAAACTTTAAATCGTCAAAAACTAGAAATATTATAAACGCCGTATACTTGGAAACTTGCTCGTACGGTGTTGTGTGGGGCTAGTTTGTAATAGGGAGTCATCCTGAAACGTATCTAATCTATCACAATTTAAAATATTAGTATAAATATCTTTTGAAACTAGCAAATTATAAAAAAATTAGACACTTTTTCATCTAATCACAAATGTTTTGTTGGTTTGAAAAGATATTAAAAAATTATTACTTAATTTCAAGTTTGAAAGAACAATTTTAAAGACAAAAGTTGTATTAAAAAACGGAACAGCGCATGCTCACGATAAATACCTAAATAATTACCCATTTGAGCTACTATTCTAATTAAAGCACCATATTCTCTTAAAGTAATAGCTCCGTTTTTAATATAATGATTAA
>NZ_AKIK01000126.1:0-906 GCF_000309465.1 Poinsettia branch-inducing phytoplasma str. JR1 | reverse complement strand
TTCACGCGAGGGTAAAGGGCGCTTAGCTTTATATGTTAAAATACATTATTTTGCGTTCAGTTTTAGTTGTTTAAATGTTTATTTAACAACCAACTTATAAAATTTAATAATAAACAAAACTTTTTTAATTTCATATTTACTTTTTAATTTATTTATTTAAGCATATAATATATATTTTACCCCCATCAAAGGATGGAGGCAAAATAGAGGTAAAAGTGTTTTCAATAATCATCACAAAATTAATCACACAATTATTAAATTTCTTTAAAAATCATATACACCCTATGATTTTGAAAGTTTTTTCAACAGTTTAATGTCTTGCTAAGGACAAAAAAGGCAAATATACGAAAATAAAAAAAGCAAAATTGTTCTAAATCATCGCAAAATTATAAATTATTAAATTTTATTTATTTTTTCTAGCAGATCTTAATTCATCAGCTGAATATCCTGCATCTAATATTTCTTTATCTGTATATCCAGCAAGAATTAAAGAACTAACAATAACATATCTAAATTTTTGTATTTCCTTAATTGTATATCCAGCATCTCTTAATTCTTGAAGTGTAAATGGAGCATCAAATATTTCTTTATCTGTATATCCAGCATCTCTTAATTCTTTGGCTGAAAATCTACCATAACTTAAATCATAAGCAGAATAATCATATTTTTTTAAATCTTTAGCTGTAAATCCGCCATCTCTTAATTCTCGAAGTGTAAATAGAGCATCTCTTAATTCCTTAGCTGTATAACCGGTATCTCTTAATTCCTTAACTGTAAATCCAGAAGATTTTAATTTATACGAATCAACCCCTAATTTTTTAAAATCTGCAACTGTTTGATAAATTTGAGTTTTAAAATATTTAATTTTACCATTTTTATCTGTTTCTTTAAATTTTTCTTCATTAG
>NZ_AKIK01000127.1:0-406 GCF_000309465.1 Poinsettia branch-inducing phytoplasma str. JR1 | reverse complement strand
TATTTATTATACTAATTTTTAAAAAAACATGAATAAATTTTTATGAATTTTCCTATATTCCATCTTATACAATATAAAATCATATAATAACAATGATCACATCATGATTATGATATAATTATACATATTATAACTCTAGAATAATTTCAAAAATAAGAAAAATAAAATAAATTGTTTAAATGATAAAAATATTTGCAATCTCTTTAGATTCTTTATTGTGCTTTTCCTTTTTTAAACAAATTTTAGTTATAAAATGGTTCTTTAATGCTTAAATTAAGTATCTGATTTCATATCTTTTCAAATTAACAAAAATAATTTTTTGTTAAAGATAATGTAAATCATCGAGAATCTTTTTTAATTATAAGAAACAATTTATATGAGATTTGCAAGATCGGAAGAGCGTCGT
>NZ_AKIK01000128.1:0-645 GCF_000309465.1 Poinsettia branch-inducing phytoplasma str. JR1 | reverse complement strand
TGATAATAAGTTCTAGTTGTCCAACGATCACCGCCAGAAGCACAATCATTTCCGTCGATATACCAATCATCTAAGAAAACACCAGTTACATACGAATACCAATGTACATTGCCGTTTTCATCGTAAAGGGTTCTAGATGAACGGCCTAATTTGTTTCTAATTGTTTCAGCTTGGTAGGGATAGCCATATTTGATATAACATTGTTTTAGCCATGCAGTATAATCTTTTATATAGTTAGATAAAATATCTCTTTTTGGTTGTGTATCTTGACAAGTAATCCGATATATTTTATCTTCAGTTTCAAAAATATTTTCTAATAAATTAATAGTATGTGAAATATTAATTTTTTTATAAGCGGGGTCGGTGATAGTTATAGAACTATTGTCGCTTTTAGATTCTCTGTTATATTCTCCTTCATAAGCAGATAAATTGTTGGCCCTTTTCCAAACTTGGATAGCTTCGTAGGGATGAAGAGAACCTGGAAGATTAATTGTTGTTACTCTTTTTCCAATGTTGAACGTAAAAAGATAGATGTTTTTAGCGCCATTGGAAAGTTTTAAAAGATCGTCAATATTTCCTTGGTGAGGTTCCATGAAACGAATTCCATCGTCAAAATAAACGGCGTCAATATCAATTTCATGGAAA
>NZ_AKIK01000129.1:0-406 GCF_000309465.1 Poinsettia branch-inducing phytoplasma str. JR1 | reverse complement strand
GGATTTTTTCTTTATATTCATGAATGATTTCAAAATAAAGTTTTTTATTTTTTTTCGGGTTAACCCCTAATTTTTTTTTAATAGCGGTTTTAAAAGCTTGTAGCGCTACTTCATTTTTATTAGCATAAATACCTTTATTATATTTATATTGTTTGCCTTTGGGCTGTTGCAAGCGATGAAGTTGTTGCTTATCAAACCACATCATCCATTGATATATTTGAGTTTTATTTTTGATCTTATATTTCGCTTGAATTTGTTGGTTGCTTAATAAACCTTCTTTTTTCGCAAAAATAACCTTTAATTTAGTATTTAAATCATAATGATGTTGTTTTGTTGTCATAAGTAAAAAAAAGAAGTCCCTTCTTTATTTTATTAACCTATTTTTATTATAAAAAAATTTTAGTTA
>NZ_AKIK01000130.1:0-318 GCF_000309465.1 Poinsettia branch-inducing phytoplasma str. JR1 | reverse complement strand
TGTTTATTTAACAACCAACTTATAAAAATTTTTATTTATCTTTTTTAAATTGTAAATCCAGCATCTCTTAATTCTTTTTCTGTATATCCAGCATATACTAATTCACCAAGTTGAAATCCAACATTATATAATTCGTTAGGTGTATTAATATCTTTAAAATCTGCACTAGTATACCCAGCGGCTTTTAATCCTTTATATGTAAATCCAGCATTTATTAATTCTTTAACTGAAATTCCAGACGGTCTTAAGTTGTCTTCTATAAGTCCGCCATTTATTAAATCTCTACTTTTATATGCAGCATCTGCTAATTCCTTAGCT
>NZ_AKIK01000131.1:0-449 GCF_000309465.1 Poinsettia branch-inducing phytoplasma str. JR1 | reverse complement strand
ACGGAAATGATTGTGCTTCTGGCGGTGATCGTTGGACAACTAGAACTTATTATCAATTCTTAGACTCTACACCACCCCCTAAAAAACCAGATATCCTCGACTCTATTGTTAATTTTAAACCTAGTCGTTTCAAAGCCGCTGGATATACAGCATCAGAATTAAGAACCGCTGGATATACAATTGATGATTTATATGATTTTGGATATACAATTCAACAATTAAGAACCGCTGGATATGCACTTAAACAACTAATAGATGCTAATTATACACTTAAAGAATTAAAAACTGGCGGATATACAGCATCAGAATTAAGAACCGCTGGATATACAATGGAAGAATTATTCAACGCTGGATTTGACGCCTATGAATTAAAAGGCGCTGGATTTAAAGTTTACGGTTTCATGTATTGATAAAGAATTAAAATCAATTTTCTTTTAGATCTGTGTTTG
>NZ_AKIK01000132.1:0-1212 GCF_000309465.1 Poinsettia branch-inducing phytoplasma str. JR1 | reverse complement strand
ATTACTTCTGGTTATACAGTTCAAGAATTGATAAATATTGGATATACAGATAAAGAATTAAGAAATTTTAATTTATATTTGAAATAAAAAGGAGAAAAAACAATGACTTTAAGACAGTTATTAACACTTATTGCTTTAAGTGGAATATGTGTGTTTATCTTGTATAAATTTGGTTTTATCGTGCCTGATAGTACTAAAATAACATGGTTGAAATAAGCAATATTTTTAAATATTGCTTATTTTCATAAAGGATTTTATAATGAGAAATAATAATAATTTATTACATAGTTCTATTTATTTATTGATGATTTTTTTTATTGGTGTTTTTATATATATTAATATTAATAATAATTAAACAATTGAAAGGTTAAAAAAAGAAAAATGATTAATAAAGTAATTTTAGTAGGTAGAATTACCAAAGATCCAGAAATATATTTTGTTAATGGTAATATACCATTAGTACGTTTTATTTTAGCTGTGAATAGGAATTTTATTAATAAAAACGGAAATAGTGAAGCAGATTTTATTAGTTGTGTTGTTTGGAATAAACAAGCAGAAAACTTAGCTAAATATGTTGTTAAAGGTTCTTTGATTGGTGTTGAAGGTCGAATTAAAGTTAATGCTATTAATAAAGATAAAGAAGAAAAAAAATTTATTACACAAGTAGAATGTCAATCTATTCAATATTTAGATTTTAAAAAAGAAAAATAAGGAGAAAAATAATGCAACAAATAATTATTAATATTTTTACATTGGTAATTTTTTTATTAGTATTTGGCTTTATTTATTGGATTTTGGGAGTATTGGAAAGATATGTTAAAGAAGAAGATATATTAGTAGTTAAAGAATTAAAAGAAAGCGGATTTTCACCCAAAGAATTATTAGATGCGGGATATACAATTGAGGCAATAACAGCTGCTGGATTTGATTTACGGTTTAAATAAAATTTAAATAAAAGGAGATTTAAAAAATGTCTAAAAAATTGATAAATGATGAATGTACGATTAAACAACTAAAAGATGCGGGATTTACAGCAAAAGAAATAAAAAATGAAATAACGGCTGCTGGGTGTGCAGATTCATATGTAATAGAATTACTAGATTTTATTTATGATCGTATTTAATATATAATTTTTGTATTTATTTTAAAAGAAAGGATTTTTTAAAATGGAAATTAATAATTTAATAAATAATTTAATAGATTCTAAAATTT
>NZ_AKIK01000133.1:0-1001 GCF_000309465.1 Poinsettia branch-inducing phytoplasma str. JR1 | reverse complement strand
CTATCTTGAATCATTTTGGTAATAAAATTATTATCTAAGTAAAAAATTCTGACTACATGATAATCATTATCGTTAAAATAAACTAAAAAATAAGCAAATTTCGCTTGACTACAATAAAGTTGACATTGGACTTGAGTCCAGTAGTTTAAAGGTACTTCTTTGTTTGATAAAAAGCCATTCCATGATGTTGAGATGTTGTTGTTTTCATCGCGATAAGGACATTTAATTTCTAAGAGAGTATTGGTTTTAGCATTATAACCATCTAAAGAAGCGGAAAACATTTTTTCTTTGTCATCCGTAAAGATGGCATCATGATAAATTAATTTAGTTATTTTTTCAAAGAAAACACGAGCAATAGGTTCCATTTTACTACCGTGTTCAGTGTATTTATTGCTTGTGAAAGTGGTGCCAAAGATTTTGTTATGAACTAATTGTTCTAAAGAACGGAATTTGTCATTGCCTGTGATGCTCCCGATTTCAGAGGCGTTAATGTATTTTTTGCGATGTTGGTACCATTCTTTGGTACGTTGAGATAATGTGATTTGCATGGTTATTTCCTTTTCTTAAATAATGAGATGATATATTGGCCTAAATAATAAATAAATTTAATTATATGATAAAGACATTTAAAGATGAAATCAATTAAACATAAGAGATGAGGTAAAAATAATAAGATAATGATTAATAAAGCTAAATTAAGCCACTTATTTTGATGATTAAAGAAATGATTACTGATATTAGTAAACCAATTATTTAATTTTGTTAACCAAGTATTAATTAGGTTCCACATGATTATTAGTTTTAGTAATGGTTAGATATTGATAAAATTGAACCACTATTCCTTGCTTTAATCTTTTGATACTTAATCGATAGGTAAAAAGATAGAATTTAATTAAATAATTAATAAAAATTAAAGGGATTAAAAAAATAAAGATAATGATGTTACTGGATAAAAGTGATAAGATTTTTTTAATGAACATATTTAATAGTTCCTTTCTTTT
>NZ_AKIK01000134.1:0-283 GCF_000309465.1 Poinsettia branch-inducing phytoplasma str. JR1 | reverse complement strand
AAAATGAAGAGCTAAATCTACTATTTGTTTTTTTTCAGCTTCTTCATAGGAAATATAAGGATCTAAAAAACATTTTTGATAAGCTTCTTTTCCGAATTGGTGTAATAAATCATCAACATCTTTACAAGTTTTGTCATAAGGAGGCAAAATGCGTCTAATTTCATAAGGGATTTGTTGTTCTTTTAGTTGTTCGCCTAAAGCTGCGTTTCTTTTTCTTCCTGTTTCGTCGTTATCTAAGGCAATAATGACTTTGATATTTTCTTTTTTGAGAATATCCATTTGG
>NZ_AKIK01000135.1:0-435 GCF_000309465.1 Poinsettia branch-inducing phytoplasma str. JR1 | reverse complement strand
CTTTAATAAATTTGAGGCAAAAATCGCTTATATTTAAAAACAAAGCCAGAATAAACATTTTTATTTTCAATAACCAATTCCACATAAAGTTTATTCCTTTCTGGTTTTTATTCCAATTCTTTTAATTCTTCATCTGTAAAACCAGCATCTTTTAATTCTTTAAGCGTATATCTAGCATTTTTTAATTGTTTAGCTGTATAATCCTGCCTCTATCATTTCTTCAACTTTATACCCAGCTAATCTTAATTCAAAAGCTGTATATCCAGCACATCTTACTTCAAAAGCGGTATACCCAACATCTCTTAATTTAGCTGTATACCAATTATCTATTATTTTTTTAGCATATTTTTTACACTTTCTAGACATTTAAATCTCCTTTTATTTAATTTTATTTAAATAGAAAAACAACTTTATTCGCTTATCATCTACTCTTTC
>NZ_AKIK01000136.1:0-895 GCF_000309465.1 Poinsettia branch-inducing phytoplasma str. JR1 | reverse complement strand
TTATTTTCCAACTTTAAAAAACAATTTCTTAACAAAAAACAATCTTTCAAAATCACTACAATTCAATAAAAAGGAGAAAAAAATGAAAAACGATACAAATCAAGGAATTATCATCGGCGGATGGAATACCAAAACCACCCCTACTGATTTAGAACAAATTAAACTCTTTTTACAAATTTTAAAAGAAGATTTAATCAATCTGACCATTATAACCCACTCTAAAAAGAAAAATACCTACCAAGAAGCCAATTATCGCCCAAAAAACCAAACTCTATTTGTAGACCCTCAAATCTTAGAAGAAATTAAACAAACAAAAATAACCTTAATTAATGATAATTTCTCTTCTAGTAATAGCAAACCATTACTTTCAGATTTAACCTCTCTTAAAAGCCAAAATAACCCCCTTAAAACCTCTCATGATATCTTTCAAATCAATTATAAAAATGAATCTAAAAACGCTATCAAAGAATTGATCGGCAAAATTAATACTCACAAACTAGAAACTCTACAATTATACCAATTAGACCCCAATAAACTAGATAAATATCATAACCCAATCAAAACTAACTATAAGAAAGGTCTAAATATCATCTATTATCGCCCAGAAGATGTAAAATATCTTCAATTCTTCTTAACCAAAACCAAACAAGGTTATCGGGTAAAAAAAATACATCCTATGTATAAATATATTTCAAAACAAAAAGACTAACAGTTTTATAACAGTTTACTAACAACTTTATAACACTTTACTAACAGTTTTATAACGCTTTATTAACAGTTTTATAACAGTTCGCCCTCTTACAATAACCTATATCAACATTAACCTTTTTAAGGAGTGATATTTTATATTTTATATCGATAATGATAATGATACTCGATATTTGATATTATCGTT
>NZ_AKIK01000137.1:0-661 GCF_000309465.1 Poinsettia branch-inducing phytoplasma str. JR1 | reverse complement strand
AAAATATAAAGAAACAGATAAAAATGGTAAAGTTAAATATTTTAAAACTCAAATTTATCAAACAATTGCAGATTTTAAAAAATTAGGAGTTGGATTAAATGATTTAGTAGGAGAAAGTTTATATTTTTCAATTAAAGAATTAAAAGACGCTGGATATACAGTTAAAGATTTTAAAGATGCTGAATTGACATCTCCAAAATCTACTAATACATTTAAACCTAATCAATTAAAAGATGCAGGATATTTAACTAATGATTTAGTAGCTGCTGGTTATTCATTGAGTGAAATATATGAATTAACAGATTCTAATCTTGAAATTAATAAATTAAGAGCCTTTGGGTATAAACTTTCAAAAACATCTGGAAAAACAGCTAAGGAATTAAAAGATGCTGGTTGGTCAGCTTCGGATTTTAAAGATTCTGGATATTTATATAAAGAATTAATAGATGCTGGTTTTACAGTTTTTGATTTAAGAGATGCTGGATTTACAAAAGCCAATTTAATAGATATTGGAATTACAGATGAAGGTTTAAAAAAACTTAGATATATATAAAATTTTTTAAGTTGGTTGTTAAATAAACACTTAAACAACTAAGACTGAATGTAAAATAATGTATTTTAATGTATAAAGCTAAGCGCTCCTTACCCTCGCGTGAACTTT
>NZ_AKIK01000138.1:0-391 GCF_000309465.1 Poinsettia branch-inducing phytoplasma str. JR1 | reverse complement strand
CTCATAAATTAGTAAAAAAGATTGATTTAGATGGCAATATTTACGAATATGATAAAAATAATGGTCTTTTATTAAAAAAAACAGATAAATATAGAAATATTTATGAATATGGTACTCATGGTAAATTAATTAAAAAAACTTTACCTGATGGTGTTTGGGAGGAATATGATCCTGTTAACGAAAAATTAATAAAACGTAAAAATATTGACGGTTCTATTGAAGAATTTGACTCTAATCAAGAAAAATTTAAAGAAATAGATAAAAATGGTAAAGTTAAATTTTTCAAAACTCAAATTTATAAAAAAGTTGTTGATTTTAAAAAATTAGGAGTTGGAATTAATAATTTAAGAGATATTGGTTTTACAATTAAGCAATTATTAGATGCTGGTTT
>NZ_AKIK01000139.1:0-763 GCF_000309465.1 Poinsettia branch-inducing phytoplasma str. JR1 | reverse complement strand
AAATGTCCTTATCGTGATGAAAATAACAACATATCAATATCATGGAATGGCTTTTTATCCAACAAAGAAGTACCCTTAAACTACTGGGCTCAAGTTCAATGTCAACTCTATTGTTCTCAAGCTAAATTTGCTTTTTTCTTAGTTTATTTTAACGATAATGATTATCATGTAGTCAGAATTTACTTAGATAATAATTTTATTACCAAAATGATTCAAGATAGCAAACAATATTTAAAACTTTTATCAAATGCCAAACAAGAATTATCACAAACAACTTATTTAAAACGATTAAGTAAATTGAAAACTTTTTAACTAACCAAGACTCTTTTATAAGGGTCTTTTTTATGTATACCCCCAGCAAATCAAAGAAAGTGAGAATAATGATCAAGATGAACAAATACGACATAATCCAAGCAAAATACCAACAAAAACATTATGCCTCTAAATTCCAAAAAAATCAATACAAACCGCAAAAGCATAAATTATTAGGAAAACCACGTAACAACCCTTTATCACGATTAAAAACCAGACGCATTACTATTACTTTCAAAAACCGAAAATATAAATAAAAAAAACAACAACAACTGGCAAGGGCATAAACTAAAAATCAAATAAAGGAGACATACATGCCAAACCAAATTAAAAAATTAGAAAAACAAATTAAACATTTTAAAAAATTTCATAATATTTTTCATCGCCTTATTTTAAATATTATGATAGAAATGTCAAAACATTACAAAAAATGGAAAATATGGCTTTAATT
>NZ_AKIK01000140.1:0-444 GCF_000309465.1 Poinsettia branch-inducing phytoplasma str. JR1 | reverse complement strand
CAATTAAAGAACTGATAATTTTTATCAATGTTATAAGGGAAAATATGAGGGTAAACTTGATAAGCAAAATTGGAACCTAACCAACGATCGATTAAAATAATTTTGTTAGTGTTTAAATATGGTTTAATCATTTCTTCTTGGATTTGAAACATGTTAGCGCAACTAAGAAGATATCTAGTTAATGGTTTTAATTGGGCATTAGTTAAAAAGATGTCGCGAAGAGGTTTGCCGATGGAGGAACTTCCTAAACCTTGTAAAGTAATTACTTCGTGACCTTGTTTTTCTAATTGTTTTCTAACTTTTTGAATTAAAGTTGTTTTACCGCTGCCATCTAGGCCTTCAAAAACTATTAATTTCATTTTAATTCTCCTTTGAATTTAGATTTTGGGTATAAAAAAAGACCTTCGATTTGAAGGTCTTAGGGTTTTAATTATTATTTAAATT
>NZ_AKIK01000141.1:0-567 GCF_000309465.1 Poinsettia branch-inducing phytoplasma str. JR1 | reverse complement strand
GGCCTAAATAATAAATAAATCTAATTGTATGAAATAAAGCTTTTAAAAGGAAATCAATTAAACATAATAAATGAGGTAAAAATAATAAAAGAATGGATAATAAAACTAAATTAAGCCATTGGTTTTGATAAGTTAAGAAATGATTACTGATAGCGGAGAACCAATTATTTAACTTCGTTAACCAAGTATTAATTAGGTTCCACATGATGATTTGTTTTAGTGGTGGTTAGATATTGATAAAATTTGACTACTATTCCTTGTTTTAGTCTTTGGATGCTTAATTGATAAGTAAAAAGATAGAATTTGATTAAATAATTAATAAAAATTAAAGGGATTAATAAGATAAAGGTAATGCTGTTGCTGAATAAAGATGATAATATTTTTTTAATGAACATATTTAATAATTCCTTTCTTTTAAAGTTTTAAAGTTATTTTGGCCAATAAAAAAGACCCTGGGGTGGGCGGGTCTTGAGGTGAATATTTTAATTAAAAGAGTTACCGTTTTGTGAGGACAAACAAAACGAATTCAGCAAACACAGATCTAAAAGAAAATTGATTTTAATTCTT
>NZ_AKIK01000142.1:0-258 GCF_000309465.1 Poinsettia branch-inducing phytoplasma str. JR1 | reverse complement strand
ATTTACAGCTAAAGAATTATCAGATGCTGGATTTACAGTTAAAGAATTAATAGATGCTGGATATACAGAAAAACAATTAAAAGATGATGGATTTAATATATAATTTTTGCATTTATTTTAAAAGAAAAGATTTTTTAAAATGGAAATTAATAATTTAATAAATAATTTAATAGATTCTAAAATTTTTATTTCTTTAATTTCTCTTTTTTTTGGTATTTTTGTTTATTGGTTTTATTTATATATTAAACATTTACAAGA
>NZ_AKIK01000143.1:0-239 GCF_000309465.1 Poinsettia branch-inducing phytoplasma str. JR1 | reverse complement strand
CTTAGCCAGAGCCTTAGCCAAAGAAACTAATCTCCCTTTTTTTGAAGTAAGCAGTTCCATTTTTTCCCAAAAATATAAAGGAATTGCGCCTCAATTAGTAAAAGATTTATTTATGACAGCCCGTGAAGAAGCTCAAAAAAGCAAAGGAGCCATTATTTTCTTAGATGAATGTGAAACCATCTTTACTGATTTAAGCGTTTTAGAAGCTGGTTCAGAAATTGCCAATGTCGTTAACCAAT
>NZ_AKIK01000144.1:0-335 GCF_000309465.1 Poinsettia branch-inducing phytoplasma str. JR1 | reverse complement strand
TATAAGAAAGGTCTAAATATCATCTATTACCGCCCAGAAGATTTAAAATATCTTCAATTCTTCTTAACAAAAACCAAACAAGGTTATCGGGTGAAAAAGATACGTCCAGATTATAAAAGATATTTAATAAAAGAAAAATCATAAAACAAATAACTTATTATAACTCATCACTTTATCATCATTCACTCATCTTTTTATCATCATTAACTCATCACTTTATCATCATTCACTCATCGTTTTATCATCATTTGTCTCTTAAAATATTCTATATAAAATCAAACCTTTTTAACCAGTGATATTTTATATTTTATATCGATAATGATAATGATACTCGA
>NZ_AKIK01000145.1:0-684 GCF_000309465.1 Poinsettia branch-inducing phytoplasma str. JR1 | reverse complement strand
TTCTGGCGGCGATCGTTGGGCAACTAGAACTTATTATCAATTCTTAGACACCACACCACCCCCTAAAAAACCAGATATCCTCGATTCTTAATTAAAATATCATCCAAAGACTCTCCTCAGGGTCTTTTTTTATTGCCCAATAATTAAAAAAGGAAGGAACTATTAAATATGTTCATTAAAAAAATATCCTCATTTTTAACTACTAATATCATCTTTATTTTATTATCAATCCCTTTTTATCTCATCTCTTATTTAATTAAATTCTATTTTTGGACTTATCAATTAAGCATCCAAAGACTAAAACAAGGAATAGTAGTTCAATTTTATCAACATCTAACAACTACTAAAACTAATAATCATGTGGAAGCTAATTAATACTTGGTTAACTAAATTAAATAATAGCCTTAATAATGTCAGTCATCATTTCTTGAATTACCAAAACAAGTGGCTTAATTTAGTTTTATTAACAATTATTTTATTATTTTTACCTCATCTCTTATGTTTAATTGATTTTATCTTTAAATGTCTTTATCATATAATTAAATTTATTTATTATTTAGGAAAATATCTTTTTTCATTATTAAAGAAGATTTTTAAGAAAGGCAAATAACCATGCAAATCAAACTATCACAACGCACCAAAGAATGGTATCAACATCGCAAACAATATATTAACGCTTCTGAA
>NZ_AKIK01000146.1:0-498 GCF_000309465.1 Poinsettia branch-inducing phytoplasma str. JR1 | reverse complement strand
CGTTGGTTAGGTTCCAATTTTGCTTATCAAGTTTACCCTCATATTTTCCCTCATAACATTGATAAAAATTATCAGTTCTTTAATTGCCTTAATAAACAATTTATTAAACCAGATATGACTGTTTATCTCAAAATCGAACCACAATTAGGTTTAGAGCGCAAACAAAACCAAAAAGATCATAAATTAGATGTTATCGAATGCAAATCTTTAACTTATTTCGAAATTGTCCGTGAGGGTTATTATCGTTATTTAACTCACCATCAATGTGGCATAAAATTAATACTTAACGGAAAAGCAAATATCGCAACAAATATTCGAACAATTATGAAATACTTAGGAGAAATACAAAATGGCAATCATAACTAAAAAAACCTGCCAAAACGGCAACACTTACATCTATTTTTCTAATGGAAAAATCAAAACCATTCATAAAGATGGCGCCATCACTTGGAAAACTAAAAAAATCTTTAAAAAAACTCAAAAAACCAACCAAAGACC
>NZ_AKIK01000147.1:0-432 GCF_000309465.1 Poinsettia branch-inducing phytoplasma str. JR1 | reverse complement strand
ATCAATTATATTAAAGTTTGAAAGTCTACGTACTGCTGCGCGAGCTCTTATTAATCTCTCTCTAAACCTTTTCTTTAAAAAAAATTTAAAGAAAAGGTTTAGTAGATACTTTACGATTATATTAAATCATGTCAGATTTTGAAAGTTCACGCGAGGGTAAAGGGGCGCGCTTAGCTTTATACATTAAAATACTTTTTTTGCGTTCAGTTTTAGTTGTTTAAATGTTTATTTAACAACCAACTTATAAAAATTTTTATTTATCTTTTTTTAAATTTTAAAACCAGCATCTCTTAATTCATTATTTGTAAATCCAACATCTTCTAATTCTTGAAGTGTATATCCTGCAGCTTTTAATTCTCTAATTGTAAATCCGCCATCTTTTAAATCTTTAACTGTATAAAGAATTCTTCCTTCTTCTAATTCTTTAATTGT
>NZ_AKIK01000148.1:0-256 GCF_000309465.1 Poinsettia branch-inducing phytoplasma str. JR1 | reverse complement strand
TTTTAAACATTTGGTTATTGTTATTAAAAAAAGTTATAATAATATTAGGTTTTGTTTGTTCTTTTGTAATGAGTTTTATATATTTATGGGTTTAAAAACAAAGAAATAATAAATAAATTTTAAATTATTTAAAATGAAATAGGAGAATTTTAATTATGAGTACATTTGAATGGAAAGGTAGACATTGGAGAATAGTGCCTTTTCTTATTACTACTGCAACATTATTATTTTTTGTTTTTTGGATTGGCAGTATTGC
>NZ_AKIK01000149.1:0-608 GCF_000309465.1 Poinsettia branch-inducing phytoplasma str. JR1 | reverse complement strand
CTAAACTTTATAAAACAGTATCAGATTTTAAAAAATTAGGAGTTATAGCGGTCCAATTAGAAGAAAGCGGTTTTAAATTGAAACAAATATTAGATGCTGGGTATACATTACAAGATCTTAAATTTGCAAGATTTTATTTCGATGAATTAAAAGAATTAAAAGCTGCCGGATATAAAGCAAAACAATTTAAAGAACATTTTGATTTAAAAGAAGGTGTTTATAAAAGATTAGGATATACAGCTAAGGAATTAAAAACTGATGGTTTTACAGTTAAAGAATTAAAAGATGAGGGTTTTACAGCCAGAGAATTAAGAGATAATGGTTATACGCTTAAAGAATTAAAAACTGCTGCATATTCGCTTAAAGATTTAAGAGATGCTGGATATACAATTAAAGAATTAGAAGTTGCTGGAGATGGTTATACACCCAAAGAAGTATTTAATGCCGGATATACCGCAAAAGAATTAAAAGATGATAATTATTTATTTTTAAATATTAATTTAACAATTAAAGAATTAAAAGCTGCAGGATATACAATTAAAGAATTAAGAGATGCTGGTTATACAATTTAAAAAAAATAAATAAAAATTTTTATAAGTTGGTTGTTA
>NZ_AKIK01000150.1:0-741 GCF_000309465.1 Poinsettia branch-inducing phytoplasma str. JR1 | reverse complement strand
TTTTAGTAGGTAGAATTACCAAAAATCCAGAAGTACATTTCATTAATGGTAATATTCCTTTAGTACGTTTTATTTTAGCTGTTAATAGGAATTTTACTAATAATGAAGGCGATAAAGAAGCAGATTTTATTTCTTGTGTTGTTTGGAATAAAGCGGCAGAAAACTTAGTTAAATATGTTGTTAAAGGTTCTTTAATTGGCGTTGAAGGTCGAATTAAAGTGAATGTTATTAATAAAGATAAACAAGAAAAAAAATTTATTACACAAGTAGAATGTCAATCTATTCAATATTTAGAATTTAAAAAAGAAAAATAATAAAGAGGAAGGATTAAATGCAGATTAATAATTTAATAAATAGTTTAATAGAGTCTAAAATTTTTATTTATTTTATTTATCTTTTTTCTGGTGTTTTTTTATTTTGGTTTTTTGGAGTGGTTTACAGATATTTAGATAAAAAAATTAAAGAAGAAAATGTACTTGCAGTTAAAGAATTAAAAGAAAGCGGATTTTCAGCCAAAGAATTAATAGATGCAGGTTATACAGCTGATGAATTATTAGATGCTGGATTTGATTTAATTTATTATCACAGTTGGTGGATTAAAAAATAATGAATATATGATTAAGTAATTAAGAGATGCTGGATTTACAGTTTAGAAAGGATTTTTTAAAATGGAAATTAATAATTTAATAGAGTCTAAAATATTTATTTCTTTAATTTCTTTATTTTTTGGTATTTTTGTTT
>NZ_AKIK01000151.1:0-651 GCF_000309465.1 Poinsettia branch-inducing phytoplasma str. JR1 | reverse complement strand
TGAACCGCTCTTCCGATCTTGCAACTCTAACAAAGTATTTTTATTAGACGAAAAAAGTGTCTAATATTTTTTTATAATTTGCTAGTTTCAAAAGATATTTTTGCTAATATTTTATCTTTTCATTATATAGTTAGGTAAAAAAAGTTAAAAACTCATATACAAAATGAAAATAAAATAATTTTTATTATTAATAAGAACATTTTATTAAAAAAGGCGCAAAAAAGATACCTTTTTAAAAGGTCTGTTTTTAAAAGTTTTTTTAATTCTTTTATCTTAAATTTTGTTCATATTGGATAGGCGAAAGATAATTTAATTTAGCCAAAATCCATTTAGAATTCCAAAAAGCAGGAAATTGGTTGATGATTTTACTTATTTTTGTTGGTGATTTTTGAAATAAAAAAGGATGGCGATAAAATAAAATGCTTTTCATTTGGCCGAATAAATTTTCGATGAATGCGTTATCACGAGGGGTAGCTTTTCTTGACATGCTAATGAAAAATCCTTTTTTGGTTAAGCTTTTTTGAACTTTTAAAGATTGATAAACTGTGCCTTGAAAGAGTAGGTGATAAGTGAATAAAGTTGTTTTTCTATTTAAATAAAATTTAAACAAAAGGAGATTTAAATGTCTAGAAAAAGAAGTTATCGTAGATC
>NZ_AKIK01000152.1:0-587 GCF_000309465.1 Poinsettia branch-inducing phytoplasma str. JR1 | reverse complement strand
ACAAAAGAAAAATTATTTAACAGGTAAACGTCTATTTCAATTTTCTAAAAGTTGTCAAAAATTACCTATTACTAAAACTTTAAAATTTTTACCTTTTGATTTGCAACATCCTAAATATCAATTAACTAATTTATATCTTAGTAATATTTTAAATTTTGATCAACAACATATGTTTTTTAAAATATTAAGAAATAATATTTTAGATATTAATGATAATTTATTTAAAAATAATCATAAACATTTACAAGATTTTAATAACAATAAACGTTTTATAGAAAATAAAAATAAATATATGTCGAGATATATTAAACAAAAAGGACAATTATCACTTTTTTATGGCATCATATTTTATGAAAAAAAATTATTTGATAATTATATTAATAGTCCTAAATATTTTAAAACATGTAATTTAATGAATAAATGTTTTAATTTAACTAAATTAAAAGTCAAACAACCTTTTAAAAATAATTTAGATAAAAAAGTAAGATTTACTCATTTTAACAATTATATTAATCCTTTATATCAATATTTAAATTAATAATTTGTAATATTTAATATCAAGGAAGCTTTAATAAAAAAATACCCTT
>NZ_AKIK01000153.1:0-655 GCF_000309465.1 Poinsettia branch-inducing phytoplasma str. JR1 | reverse complement strand
AAAGGGTTGACAAATATTTTTGTTATGTTATCATAAAGTAAATTAATAAATAATTTTTTCTAAAAGATATTTATTTTAGAAAAATTAGTAGTTATCTTTCAGTGCCATTTCGTTGGGTCTCACCCTTCTAATTTATCGTCTTTATATGCTTTAGCATCTTCTTCGTTAAAAGGGAAATTTTTTGCAGGAAAATAAATATGATTATCGTTAAAAAAAGCTTTGGTAAATAATACTGGAGATGATGATAATTTGAAATTATCATTTGTTTGTTCTAAATCTTTTCTATTTAAAGAATGATAAATGCTTTTGCGGAAATTTATGTTTTTAGTTAAAGCATTTGTATATTTATCATTAAAAAAACTTAAAAAAATTAAAAGACCGCTGTCTGCAACTTTTTCATTTAAAATCTTTAAAGCGGTTTGTTCTTTTTCTGGTGTTGTATTTGAAATAACACTTGTGGAAGAACTTTCAACCTTATTATCGTTTAAATATTTAATTCCGAAAAAAACGCCAAATATCAGCAAAACCCCTAATAATCCTATCACTACTAACGTTATTATTTTCTTATGTTTCCGAATAAATTCTTTATAATTCATTTCTTTTTTAACCTTTCTTCGTTTTGGATTTAATTTTTTAATAATTTAAAAAGTTAAAT
>NZ_AKIK01000154.1:0-305 GCF_000309465.1 Poinsettia branch-inducing phytoplasma str. JR1 | reverse complement strand
CCTTGACCTACCATGCATGTCTCATCTTGGTCATGGATAGTGTCGGGTCCCATACACATCTTTTTTGAAATTTCAATGAAATTTCAAAATATTAGAAAATAATATTTGAATAAATATGAGTATAACCAGTATAAGATTAAAAAAGAAACATTCAAAATATTATAAGTATTAAAGACTTGTAAAAAAATTAAGACAAAGTAAAACAACTACAATATTGGATTCATTTACCTGAAACTCTCCCCAGCACATGTTGTGGACATCTAGTGGGACCTCAAACCAATGGTGGTAAGGGTCGGTGAACCGCT
>NZ_AKIK01000155.1:0-261 GCF_000309465.1 Poinsettia branch-inducing phytoplasma str. JR1 | reverse complement strand
TTCTCTTTTGAAACTTTAGAATCTTGAGATTGTTCAGTTAGGAATTTGTTTTTGTTTTTTTGAGTTAAATTTATTTCATTTTCTAGTCTTTGAATTTCATCTTGTTTTTTTTCTAAAAAATCATTTATTGAATGAGACAAAACAACTATTTTTTGTTCCAAAGTTTTAATTTTATTCAAATTTATTTGATTTCTTTTTTCAATTGTTTTTTTATTTTGATAAAAAGAAACAATTCTAATACTCATTATTATAATAATAATT
>NZ_AKIK01000156.1:0-349 GCF_000309465.1 Poinsettia branch-inducing phytoplasma str. JR1 | reverse complement strand
ATTTAATGTCTGGGATAAAAAATAAATTTACTTGAAAGTATAAATTAGTGATGCCTTTATTTTGAAAATATAATAAAATGAGGTATTCATTGATTTTACCACGGATTACTTTTTGACTTTGAGAGTTGATGTTGTTTATTACAAAGTAATCATTTAATTTTTGGTGATTAATCTTCATGTATTTGTCAACAGAAAGATTAAAGGTAGTTTTTTTAAAAAAACTTTTTAAGATTTCCACAGTTTGGATATTAGTATTAAATTGTTGAATATTAAAAAAATCTTGATTATTTAACATTTGCTATTCCTTTCTTTAAATAAAAAAAGACCTTTAAATTAAGGTCTTTGGTTG
>NZ_AKIK01000157.1:0-262 GCF_000309465.1 Poinsettia branch-inducing phytoplasma str. JR1 | reverse complement strand
TAAAATATATTCAATTCTTCTTAACAAAAACCAAACAAGGTTATCGGGTAAAAAAAATACGTTCTGGTTATTTATCAAATTTAAATAAAAAAGAATTAAAAAAAACTAAATAATTTATAATTACCATTTTATTACCATTAAGTTACCTTTTTATTACCACTTTATTACTGTTTTATTACCATCTTATTACCACTTTATTATCATATTGCTTTTCAAACATCCTATATAAAAACAAGCACATCGAACCAGTGATATTTTATAT
>NZ_AKIK01000158.1:0-290 GCF_000309465.1 Poinsettia branch-inducing phytoplasma str. JR1 | reverse complement strand
TGAGAATTTTAGATATTATCGCTATTGTTTTAAACATTTGGTTATTATTATTAAAAAAAGTTATAATAATATTAGGTTTTATTTTTTCTTTTTTCATGAGTGTTGCACATTTATGTGCTTATGAAGATGAAGGAAATTTAAAAGGGAATTTTATTATGAATATTTCTGAATGGAAAGAAAAACATTTAATAATAATTCTTTTTATTATTATTACTATTGCAACATTATTATTTTTTATTTTTTTTAAAAAATCTATTAAAAATGTAGAATCTATTAAAGATGTAGAATCA
>NZ_AKIK01000159.1:0-15653 GCF_000309465.1 Poinsettia branch-inducing phytoplasma str. JR1 | reverse complement strand
ATTATAACAATTTAATAAATATTTGTTAATTAACAAATAATAAAAAGTTAAACATATCATTTGTAAATTGGTCTAAAACCAGATTGGGTTACATATATAAATATTTAAAACCGAAGGTGGATACGATATATACTAGAGGACCAACTACACGAGTCGCTATAGTCGCAAAAGGCAATAAATCTTCTCGATGACTAATAGCCATTACACCTAAATTGCCTGTTCCGCCGATACTGTGCGAACAAAGTCCAGCAGTTAAAGATAATTCTAGAGGGTAAAAACCTAATGATTGGGCGAAAATAAAAGTTGTTATCACAGCCACCGTTAAGGAAGTAACAACGATTAATACAACACTAGGTGTTTTTAAAGTATTTATTAAAGTGGCAAAATTAGTAGTTAACCCTAAACCGGCTAAAACAGGACCTGTAAAATTAATAGACATGAATTTGCCGGCTTGGGATACAGAATTTTGATACTTATCAGACAATAAATCAAAAATTTTAATAACTAATAAAATGATAATAACATATACCATTGCGTCTAAATAACTAAATAAAACTTGGTTAATCATATTACCTAAATTATAAAGAGTGAAAATGATTAATAACCCCATGCCTATTTGTTGATGTTCTAAAGGTGTTTTGGTAGACTTATGAGAATGGTCAATCTTTTTTTGTTCTAAAGAACCTTTGCCGCTGTATTTAGTTTTATCAAATAAAACAAATAATAAACCAGCGAAGAAAATACTTAAAACACGGGCTAAAATTAAAGGCGCTAAAAGAACACTTCTAATTTGACTTGCCTCTGCTGACCCTTTAAAAGCGTCTTTATAAATACCATTGGAAAAACCACCAATGCCTAAGTTAGTTCCTCCGTTAGTTAAAGGCACAAACACAAAGAAAATACTATCCCAGAAACTACCTTGAGATTTCTTTGAGAAAATAAAATCTGGTTGAAAATTAGCTAAATAACCTAAAAAACCACTAACAACAAAAGAAAAGATAATAGCGATTAAAGTGATGGGAATAAACTTGATTAAAGATCTTTTTAATAAATCTCTATCCACGCTTAAAAGACTGCCGGCGATAACGATAGTGATAAAGAATTGTGAGAAATTAACTCCTAAACCAGCATTTGCTCCTGGTTTATTGAAAAAAGCTTTATCAAAATTATCAGCTATGTTTTTTGGTATTATTTCTTGATAAATTAAAAAAGATGGTACTAATATAAAAAGTAAAAAACCAAAGCCTAATTTGTTTAAAAAAGGCGTTTTAGAACCAATATAATTTAAACCAATCCCTAACACCATAGCAATAAATAAAGGCGTTAATAAAGGATGCCATAATTTTTTATTGTCTTGATCTATTCTCATATAAACGATATTTAAAATCATTATTACAACAAAACTTAAAAACAATAAAGGGTGAAAACCAAAAATTTCTATTTTCTTTTTATTATTTTTTTCATTCATAAAAAATGTTTCCTTCTTTCTTATGGATTAGAATGTTATTAATGCATGAACACTTATAATTATATTTTATTGAGAAAAGTTTATAACAAGAAAAAGTCATTAATAAACATCTTTTGTTAAAAAAACCTTTTATTAATTGAAAAAAGGCTTGTTGTGTTTCATTTATTTGCTAAAAAATTTTTCTATCTGATGATTAACTATGTTTTTCGTTGAAATTAAATTGTTGATAAAAAGTTTGTATTTTATTTCTAAATAATAAAAAGACCACTAAGTTGATCGCATTGGAAGTAATCACGGGAATCAGATTTAAAAACCATAAAATAAACCAAGATTTAGTTGCGCCACCATTAAAAAAAGCGTTTATCAAGTTCACAAAAAGACCTTCACGAGTAGATAAATTTTTTTTAATAATAGTTAGCCACGCATAACCGTTAATTGTGCGAGAAATACTTTGAATGATGATAATAATAGTGAAAAATAGTAACATTTTTTGATAATTTTTTTCGTCCATTTTTAGAAAAGATAGAAAAAGATATGCTAAAATAGGTATAAAAGCCCCAAATATAATATTTTTCATGACAATAACAGCACTTTCGTCTACAAATAAAGTTTGAAAAGTATTATAGATTTGTATGTATTGAAATGAGGAATAAAAAGCCCCATCAATAAATAAGTAAATCAATAAAAAAGTTAAAGCATATTTAAAACTAAATAAAAACATTAAAACGAATAAAGGAAAGTGCCAAAAAACCCATAATTGAGCGTCTACAATCGGCATTTTTTTAAAACTAAATAAACTGCCTGAAAGAAACTTTTGGTTAATTTGAGCTAATATAAAAGCCATGGCTATTAAATTAGCTCCTAAAGTTATTTTTTTTAAATCTATTTTTTTAGTCATATTATTTTTTCCTTTGGTGCGAATATATGAAGCGTGAAAGAAAGAATTGTTTATGGGAGTGATTGCATAAACACAATTATGCTTGTATTTTATGTGAATTATTACATTTATGTCTTTTTTATTTTAACATATAAGGCCTCTTCTAGAATGATTATTCTATCAATAAATGTTTCTAATATGCAATAATCATGATATAAACATCTTTTTTATTGAATTCAGTTGCACAATGAATTAATAAAAAGTCAATAAATATGTTTTTTTAATATATATTTTGTTATAATGTTTTTGTCTAATAATCTTTGAATAAATTTCTAAGAAAAAAAAGGAAATTATTCGATTGATTAATGATGGCAAAAAATGTTTCAGATGGAGTAGTACTCAAGTGGTTATAAGAGGCGTCCCTGCTAAGGACGTAGTCCAATTTTTGGTGCAAGGGTTCGAATCCCTTCTGCTCCGCCAATTATAAAAAAAATTTTGATAATATTTTTTTACTTAAGCATTTGTTAAATAGTTTTATTTTTCCCCATAATATAATATTTAGCCAGAATTGATTTATCTTTTGCTTAATTAAATAAAATTATATATTATTATCGTTTAAAAGAAAAAACATCTTTATTTAGATATAAAGATGTTTTTTTATTAAAGACGTTTCTTATTTATAAGAAACCTATTATCTTTTAGATTGAGGTTTTTTAATTTGTTGTAAAATCCAAACAATAATCACTGAAATCATTATAGCGATAAAAACACCTATAATTATAATCTGGAAAGTGTTGATGTTTTTTTCTTTATCATCAGTTTTTGTAGTGCTTTTTGTCGTTTTGGCAGCTTTTTTTGGTGTTTCAGCTCCCTTTTTAATGTCTTCATTAGCAGTTTCAGAATCTTTGTTACTGTTTTTATCAGTTGTTTCAGCGGTTTTTTGATCGCTTGTTTTCGATGTTTCAGCTTTGTTTAAGTTTTGATAATCTGTTTCGATTTTGGTTAATTGTGTTTTTTTAACTTCCAATTTAGAAGAAGTACTTTTATTTAAAAAATTATTTATTTTCTTTCTTAAATTACTGATATTGGTGTCACTTAATTTATTAGCAGCCGTCAATTTTGTTTGTTGATTTTCTAAACCTCTCATATTGGTTTCTAATAATTGATTTTGACCTATTATGTTGTTGAAAGCTGTTTTAACTTCTTCCAAAGTTTTTTCACCTGCTTTGGATAAAACTGAAACATCATTTAAGTAATTCTGTTTTTGCTCTTTTATTTTTGTCACCGATTGTTGCATATCTTCCAAAATCTGTTTATCATCTTGCAGAATGGTGTTGATTGCTAATTTATTACTTATTTCGGTTAATAAACTATCGCAATCCACATCTTTTAAGAGTTGTTTTAACTCTTCTATAATGGCAGTAGTAAAGATGTTTTGAATTGCTGTTTCAAAATTTGATATTTCTTGCAATAAAGCGTCAGCTTTGCCTTTGATATCGTCTTTTTGTTGGTCTTTATTTTTTATTTTTAAAATCTGTTCTTGGATAGACGGAGTTTTTTCACCATCTCCAGTCATCCCAAACACCTTATTATGAGAGAAGAAAATCAATATGAAAACTGATAAAATTCCTGTTAATTGTAAAAATTTAGATAAATAATTTTTATTTTGCGAAAACATTTGTATTTTATTTAAAAATCCTTTCTAGTAGATTTATTAAAATACATCTTCATATTATAATAAATGAATAAAATATTTATTCATTACATAAGTAATTTTATCATATTTAAATTGGGAAAAGTTAAATATTTGTGTGATATTTAGCGTTTGTTTGGTTCATTAAATCAACCTAATTTTGGCTAAATTTAAACTTTTTATTTCGTTTTGAACTGAAAAAGGCCGCTTTGTAAAAAGGTAAAAAAAACTACATTTTAGACTGTCTAAAAAGCCTTAAAAGAAATTTTTTCTTTTTTCAAATTTCTCTTTTTCTCGGCAAAAAAAGTTGAGAAGCAGAAAAATGAAGAAAAAGATGCACTACATTAGAAAAAAGGCTTTTCATATGGTAGAATATTAAGACGTGATTTTATTTGTAGTCAAATAAAAATTTTTTATTCTTTATTTAGTTAAAGTTTTAGGTTTCTCCCTTTCATAAAACCTCTTGAAAGAATATAATATAAAAGAATGAATTTATAAGAAAAAGGATTTATTGTGTATGTCTTATTTAGCTTTATATCGTAAACATAGACCTAAAAATTTTGATGGAATGGTAGGTCAAGAAGTTGTTATTAAAACTTTAAAAAACGCTATCAAATTGCAAAAAATTCATCATTGTTATTTGTTAAGCGGTAATAAAGGCGTAGGTAAAACCACTTTGGCTAAAATTTTAGCTAAAGCCATTAACTGTCAAAATCCTCAAGGACAAGATTGTTGTAATGAATGTGAGTCTTGTTTAGCGGTCCACCAAAAAGCAAATTTAGATGTGATTGAAATTGATGGTGCTTCTTATAATGGCGTAGATGAAATTAGAGAATTAAAAGACACAGCTCAATATAAATCTCATTTATTAAAATATAAAGTTTATATTATTGATGAAGTTCACGTCTTATCTAACAATGCTTTTAACGCTTTATTGAAGTTATTGGAAGAACCGCCAGTGAACGTTGTTTTCGTTTTAATCACTAGTGAATTAGCTAAAATTCCTAAAACCATTCTTTCCCGAACTCAACATTTTTATTTACCGAATTTGACCGATGAAGAAATTAAAACCAAATTAAACCCTATTGCGGAAGAAGAAAAAATTTTAATTACTGATGAAGCTTTAAACACTATAGCAGCCTATTCAGACGGAAGTATGCGAGATGCTTTAAATTTATTAGATAAAATCAGTTCTTATAAAACTAACTTGATTGAAAAAAAAGATATTGAAAAAATGTTAGGCGTTATTTCGGAAAGTAAAATAAACCAATTAGCCGAATATTTGGTTCAACCAGACATCAACCAAATGATAACTTTTTTAGAATTAATTTTGAAACCTAATGTGCAAATTTCACCTTTTTTAGATGATTTAATTGATTTTTTTCAAAAATTATTATTAGAACATGTGACTAATCCTCAAGAAAATACAAATTTATTCCGTTTGTTAACCAATTCTAAAAGAAATGAATTTTTTGAAATCTTGTTAACTTTAAAACAAAATATTATCCATTTCCCCACTAAAAAAAATTCTTTAATTTTAAACTTCATTAAAATACATAATCTGTTTTTTGACAAAAATATAATTATTAAAAAGACTTCTATCGCTGCCAAAAACATTAATACAGTGGTGAAAAATCATAATTGTAACAATAATGTTTCATATTCTAATAACGACCTTCCTTGCACTAAAAAAGAACCTAAAAAATCTTATCTGGCTAAAAAAAAGGAAATTGTTGCAGAAGAAGCGATAGAATCAGAAAATCATTTAATAAAACATATTAAAAAAATTCTGCTTAATCAAGATGATAAAACAACTACTCTTTTAAAAAAAAGATGGGCTAATTTAAAAACTTATTCTGATAATTTAGAGTTAGAAGCTTCTGCCAAAGTTTTATCAGAAGCTAAATTTTTGATGATCGGACGAAACAAAGAAATGTTGTTGGCTTGTTCGGATATGAATAATTATAAGAATTTATTAAATGTTAATGTGAAAAAAAACATTAAGAAGCTTTTTAACTCTAAAAAAACTATTATCAATGATTATTTTGTTATTTTGCCAAAACATTGGGATGAAGTGATCAAAGTGGCTTTTGATAAATATCAAACAACTAATAATCCGATGGATGTTGATTTATCTCATTTAGACAATATTTTTTATGAACAAAATTCCCTTGTCAAAATAGAACAAAATGAATTAGAACTAATTAAACTAGCTAGAGAATATTTTGGTTTTGATACAGTAAAAATTAAGATATAATAAGGAGTGAAAATGAATACTAATACTAATATGTTTGATAAACTAAGAAAAATGCAAGAAGCTATTCAAAAAGAGCAAAAAACATTAGAATCCAAAGAATTTATCGCTACAATAGGCGATGTGATGATAGTGATGCAAGGGACTAAACAAGTTGTTGATGTTCGTATTAAAAATACCCAAGCTCTTAAAAATTTAGATATTCTGCAAGAAAGTATTTTATTATCTTTTAACGAAGTTTTAAAACAAGTAGAAAATGCTTCAAGAGAAGTCATTAATAAAGCTTCTGAAAATTTAGAATTCACTTTTTGATAGTTTTATTATCTTTTAATCATTTTCTTAGAAAGAGGACAACAATTTATAATGAATAAAAAAAAGAATCTAATCGACCCTAATAATTCAATGATTGATATTTCTTATCAAATTTTAAAACAAAATAAAACATCTATACCTATTTATCAATTAATGAAACAAGTTTTCCAAATTAAACAATTAGATTTCACTGATGTTGAGAAAATTTCTCAACTATATTTAGATATTGTTTTAAGTGGTCTTTTTGTTTTTAATGGTCAAGATCTTTGGTGCATTAAAGCGGGCAATCTACATTTATGGGATAAAGAGTATTACGCTGAAAAAGACGATAAAGATGATGAAGAACAAACAGATATTGATCATAAAATTTTAGATTTTGAAGATTTTACCTTAAAACCTAAAAATGATGATAGTCATGATGAAGATAGCGATGAGCACAAAGAAGAAACAGAAGAAGAGTTAGATATTGATTCAGAACATTTAGATAATGATATCCAAAAACCTCAAGTAGATTTAAATTCTGTGAGCGATGATGATGACAAAGAGGATGATATCAATGATGAATATGATTATTTATACGATAAATAAAATATCCCCCCATATGATAATTTAAAAAAATACTAATACAAAACAATAAGTTGTATTATCAAGTAAGCGGAGTTAAAAAAATGTTCTTAGGTATATACAATTATACTGTATATTTAACTTATTTAAATTTACTAAGCGGCTTTATTGGCGTCAGTTTAGTTGTTTTTACAGACAAAATCGGCTTAGCTTCTGTTTTTTTGTTAATATCAGGCATTTGCGATATTTTTGATGGCATAGTTAGTCGTAGTAAAAAAAACCTTTATCTTTTGGAAAAAAGATATGGTGTACAAATTGATTCTTTGGCTGATTTAGTTAGTTTCGGTGTTTTACCAGTAGCGATAGGTTATTCTTTATTGAAAAAAGTTGTTCCTTCGGGATCTATTTATTATACACTTTTAACATTCGCTTTTATCTTTTTTGGTAGTTTATATGTTTTAGCAGCTTTAATTAGATTAGCTTATTTTAACGTTTTAACGGAGGAAAATGAAGAATTAAATTCTAAAGGTTTTATCGGCGTTCCGGTTACTTTTTCCTCAGTTCTGTTCCCTGTTTTAATTTTAATTCACTTACAATTAGGTAAATTGTGGAAAGGTTTTGAGGATATTCAGTGGTTATCACCTTTAATATATCTTTTTTTCCTCATGTTATTTTCTTTTTTATTTGTTTATGATAAAATTAAATTTAAAAAACAAAAAAATATTTTATATTTCTTTTTAAGTGCGTTATTTCTAACGTTGATTTTGATTTTGTTATACTTAGAAATATGTCTCAAAAAATAATTAAAGGTCGTTTAGATGAAAAAAATAGTTGATAAAAAAGGGAATGTTTTAGAAGACAAGATTACTAGCAAACAACAAATATTTGTGTATTCTAATATTGAAAAGAACTTTTGGAAAAGACTGTTTTTAAAAATTCTTGTTTCCAAATTTGTGACTTATTTAGCTAGTTTATATTTTAAAACCTTTTTGTCTAAAATTCACATCTCTAAAACAATCAAAGAATATAATATAGATTTGGATTTATTCGAAAAGCAAAAATTTCGTTCTTATAATGATTTTTTTACACGCAAATATAAACATCTGTTTTTTGATAGAAAGGAAACAACTTTCATTAGCCCTTGCGAAGGGCAAGTTAGTATTTTCCCTATTTATCATAATAGCGTATACACTATTAAAAATGTTAATTATTGTTTAAGTGATTTATTAAAAGATGATAAATTAGCTTCAGAATATTTAGATGGTCAATTAGTGATGTTTAGGTTAAAAGCTAATGATTATCATCGTTATATTTTTATAGATGATGGCTTATTAGGCCTAAAAGTGGTTAAAATCAAGGGTAAATTTCATACAGTGAACCCTATAGCTTTTAAACAATTTAACGTTCTACAAGAAAATACTAGAGAATATAATATTTTACATACCCATAATTTTGGTCAAGTAGTGCAAATAGAAGTCGGCGCTATGATGGTTGGTAAAATCAACAATCATGAAATCAGTAAGTTTGTTAAAGGTCAAGAAAAAGGTTTTTTTTCTTTTGGTGGTTCTACCGTAGTTTTATTGATTAAACCGAATAAAGTTGCTTTTGATCAAGATATTTTAAACAATACTAGAAATAACACTGAAACTAAAATTAATATCGGTGAAACAATTGGACATAAAATAGAGCAAATGTTGGATATGTTCTAATTGTTTTTCTCCCATAGGAAGAAGGAAAAAAGATGAATAAAAATAAAAAACAACCTAAATTTATTTTCGTGACAGGTGGAGTAGTTTCTGGTTTAGGCAAGGGCATTATTGCTTCGTCTATTGGTCAAATTTTAAAACAACGCGGTTTAAAAGTGTTTATGAAAAAATTTGATCCTTACATTAACGTTGATTCAGGCACTATGAGCCCTAATCAACATGGGGAAGTTTTTGTGACTAATGATGGAGCTGAAACAGATTTAGATTTAGGTCATTATGAAAGGTTTTTAGATGAAAACTTATCAAGAGAATCTAACGTCACTACAGGACAAATATACCAATCTGTAATTAATAAAGAAAGAAAAGGGGAATATTTAGGTAAAACTATTCAAGTCATTCCTCACATTACTAACGAAATTAAGTATAGAATTTTAACTATCGCTCAAAACGCTGATTATGATATTATTATCATTGAAATAGGCGGAACTGTTGGTGATATTGAGTCTTTACCTTTTTTAGAATCTATTAGACAAATGCGTTATGATTTAGGCTTTCATAATGTCCTTTATTTACACAATACTTTAATTCCTTATTTAAAATCTTCCAATGAAACGAAAACTAAACCTACTCAACACAGTGTGAAAGAATTAAGATCTTTGGGAATACAACCACAAATTTTAATTTTAAGAAGTGAAAAAATAATCACTCCAGAAATGAAGCAAAAAATATCTATTTTATGTGATGTTCAAAAAAAAGCTATTTTTGATAACACAGATGTTGATATTTTATATAAAATTATTCTTAATTTACACGGACAAAAAATAGATGATTTTATTTTAGATCATTTCCAAATTAAAAATGTTCCTGTTTC
Organism: Poinsettia branch-inducing phytoplasma str. JR1; assembly: GCF_000309465.1. Taxonomy (NCBI): domain Bacteria; kingdom Bacillati; phylum Mycoplasmatota; class Mollicutes; order Acholeplasmatales; family Acholeplasmataceae; genus Candidatus Phytoplasma; species Poinsettia branch-inducing phytoplasma. The sequence goes on along the minus strand of NZ_AKIK01000159.1, from coordinate 5,908 downwards.
TGATTTATCCCAGTGGAAACAATTAATTCATAAAATAGAACACTTAAAACGCACAATCACTATTGGTTTAGTAGGAAAATACATTGATTCTCATGATGCTTATTTATCTATCGAAGAGTCTTTGAAACATGCTTCATACACTCATGATGTGAAAGTTGAAATTAAATGGATTGATGCGGAATATTTAACTAATGATAATATCCAAAAACAGTTAAATACTTGTGATGGTATTTTATTGCCTGGTGGTTTTGGTTTTAGAGCGGTTGAAGGGAAAATTAAAGCCGTTAAATACGCTCGTGAAAACGATATCCCTTTTTTCGGTATTTGTTTTGGTATGCAAATAGCGGTGATAGAATACGCTCGTAATGTTTTAAAATTAGAACAAGCCAATTCCTCAGAAGTAGATCCTAAAACGCCTTATCCCGTTATTACTCAAAAAATATATAATACACAATTAGGCGGTTCTTTAAGATTAGGTCTTTATCCTTCAGAATTAAAAAAAGATAGTAGAAGTTATGCCATTTATCAACAAGAAGTAATTAAGGAAAGACATCGTCATCGCTATGAAATGAATTTAGAATATCTCCCTCTTTTTGATAAAGATCCTTATTTCAATGTTTCTGGCTTTAATCAAGAAGAAAAAGTCCCTGAAATAGTGGAATTAAAAAATCACTTTTGGTTTGTAGGGGTTCAATTCCATCCAGAATTTTTATCTCGTCCTCTGAAGCCACATCCTTTATTTAAAGATTTTATTAAGTTTGCTATTAAATACAATACAAATAAAAATACACAATAAAAAAAGTTCCTTTATTGGAACTTTTTTTATTGTGTATTTAAAAAAATATTAATTTTTTGAAAAATTATTCTAATCCGTAAGCTATTTTAGATTGAGTAACTACTTTTTGACAGATGTCTTTTGTAACTTTTGCTAAAGCGTTGTTAAGAGATGTTACTGCTGCATCGTCTTGACCAGTAACCTTATCAGCTTCATCTAATGCATCTTTAACTGTTTTAGCTGCTTTTTGAGCTTCCTCGTAAGCTGTTTTTTTAGTTGCATCTTCAGGTTTTTTGTTTTTTTCTTCGTTAGTTAAATAGTCCATATCTTTTTTGTAATATGTTCTTAACGTTTTAACAACTTTTTTCAATGCCGCTGCTTTTTTATCAGCGCTATTTTCGTTGTTCGCTTTTGTTATTGCATCTGTGTAAACAGCGTCCCATTTAGAGACTAAATTGCTGTCTAAGTTTTTAATCGCTTTAGAAGGTGAATTTTTCATAAAGAACCAAACACCAATTGCTGTTAAAATTACTACAACTGCACTAACAACGCCAAGAACTATTTTACCATTTTTAGTTTTTAAATAACTTTGTTTATTGTGCTTATCCATTGCTACCATAATATTTTATTATCTCCTTTTTTTTCATTATTAAATCTTCAATAAAGATCCAATACCGATTTTAATTATAACATATTTTTTTATATAAAGTTATAATAATGCATTATTTTTTAATCTGTTTAAAAATTTTATGTAGTATTTGATCAGCTTTATCGTCATTTTCGATTTTTACATGATTTTTTTGGCTTAAAATTCTTTCAATATAATTTAGAGAATCTTTTTTATTTAAACCAGCTTGAACGATTATTTGGGTAATATTGTCGTGGGTATAATTTTGTTCTAAATACCAACTTTTCACGATTTCTAATTCGTTTCCAGTTAAAAGTCTGCCTTTTAAAGTTTCTAAATTTTCAATAGTTTCAGAAATATTGTTTTTTTGTTTTTTTTCAGTACTTTTAGTTTTTTTCTCTTTATATAATTGTTGTATTTTAACAAAAGTATTATCTAAATTAAAGATTTCTATAATCTTATTATCTTTTTTATCTTGTAGGATGGAAAAAAAATTTTTTTGTCTTAATCTTTCTAAAATAGATTCTAGTTCGTTTTTAGAAAGGTTCGCTTTTGTAGCTAAAAAAGAGGACGAAAAGATTTTTTTTTCATAAGAATCAAATAAACAAAGTAAAACACTTAATTCTTGTATTTCTAAATGGAGTTTTTTAAATTCACGGATTAAAATTTTTTCTATATTTAAAAAACCTTCTTCGTATAAAGTTTTAATCATTTTTTAAAATACCTCCTTTAGAAATCTTGGCCAAAGCTTTTTTAGCAGCTTGTTGTTCGGCCGCTTTTTTGGTTTTACCATTACCTTTTCCTAACCATTCTTTGCCTAAATATACTTCTGATACAAATTCCTTTTCGTGAGCTAAACCTTTTTCAGAAATGATTTTATAAGTAATATTTTGTTTTTTTGTTTGGACTAATTCTTGTAGTTGAGTCTTAAAATCAATAATATTAATGATTTTATTTAAACAAGGCAAAACAACCTGATAAAAGGTTTTTTGTGCTTGTTTAAAGCCTAAATCTAAATAAATAGCTCCAAATAAAGCCTCAAAAGCGTCCGTTACAATAGAATAATTATGAACGGATCTTTTTTTTTCTCCTTTACCTAAATAAATATATTTTTTTAATTGAATTTCTTCAGCGTAAATCAATAAAGAATCTACACAAACTGCTTGAGCTCTTTTTTTGGTCATAACTCCTTCATCGTCTTTATTGTTTTTATATAAATAACTAGCCATGAAGAAATTAATGACCGAATCACCTAAAAACTCTAATCTTTCGTTATTATTGTGTTTGGCGTTATTCTCATTAGCGTACGAACTATGAGTTAAAGCGTTAACGAATAAAGAAATATTTTTTGGTTTGATATTTAATCTTTTAAATAACTGTTTAATAGACATAACGTTTCCTTATGTGATTTCAATTTTTTATTTTTTGAGAAAGTTTTGTTAAAAAATCTTTTTCTATTAATTTTTTCGCTTTTAAAATAGCGTTATAAAAAGAATAATAATCGGAGTTGCCTTGAGCTTTAACAACGATTTTGTTTAAACCTAAAATCATTGCTCCTCCAATTTCTTTGCTATCTAATTTGTTTTTAATGTTTTGAAGCTTTTTTTGAAAAAGTAATTTACTAATGATTTTTTTGAACCAATTTTCTGTTAAAACGTTTTTTATGTTTTTCATTAAGATGTCAAAAGCACCTTTATATGTTTTAATAATCATATTGGAGGTGAAACCGTCACTTAATAAAATATCCGCCTCAGAGTATAAAATATTTTGCGGTTCTTCGTTCCCCTTAAATAAAACATGAGGAGTTTTTTCTAATAAATCAAAAGTCTCCATTTCTAAAACTCTCCCTTTATGCGGTTCTGAACCAATATTTAACATTTTAACAATGGGAGTGTCAATATGGAATAATTCTTGAGCCACAATAGAAGCAGCGATAGCGAATAATAACAGATTTTCAGCTTTAATTTCGATATTAGCTCCAGCGTCTAATAAAATTCTTGTTCTACCATCTAAAGAAGGGTAAATGATAGCTAAAGCGATTCTTTTCATAGGTTGAATAGTGCCGATAATTAAATAACTGGCTAAAATTAAAGCTTGCGTAGGCCCAGCAGAAACAACGCCGTCTACTTCATTATTTTTAGCCGCTTGCAGAGCTAAAAACATAGAATGTTGTGAATTATCTCTAATTTCTTCTCTAATGTTTTTAACGCCCATATCTAAATAATGAGGCGTGTGGATAATGCTTAATCTTTCTTGTAAAGTTTCAGGCAATTCAGAAGAAATATGGTTTTGTAAAAATTTTTTAATTTGCGGTTCATCGCCATATAAATAAAGATACAAATCTCTTTCTTCGGATAACGCTTTTAAACTGCCTTTTATAATAGAATTAGGAGCGAAATCGCCTCCCATAGCGTCGACTGCTATTTTAATCATAATAACCTCTTTTTATTTTCTAAATTTTCAAAATCTTTTTGTACTTGAGAAATAATTTTAAAATCTGTTGCCACATTTAAAAAATGATATTTTAAATAACCACTTTGTTTTTTACCTACAAAATCGCCAGGACCTCTATTTTTTAAATCAAATTCGCTTAATTTAAAACCATTACTTTCTTGTTCTAAAATATTTAAACGTTGGTTATCTGTTGGATTTTCAGGGACTAAAAAACAATAATTTTGTTTTTCATTTCGCCCTACTCTTCCTCTTAATTGGTGTAATTGACTTAAACCAAAATGATCGGCTCCTAAAATAACAATGGTTGTTGCGTTAGGAACATCAATTCCTACTTCAATAATAGTAGTAGCTAATAAAATTCCTTGAGGATTTTTCACAAAACCCGCCATAATGTTTTCTTGTTCTTGGTTATTGTTTTTACCATGTAAAACATAAAGATGTTGAATTTTCTCTTCTTCTAAAAAAGACGTTATGGTTTCAATATTGAATTTTTTAGTATTTTGTTTGATAGCCGGAACTACTATATAAGTTTGTTCGTTTTTAGCTTGATTTTCTCTTAATAAAGGAACGATTTCTTCGAAAGGGAATCTTTCGGTAATAATACTTTTTTTAGCATAAGGAGGTTCTGTTAATAAAGAAGTTTTTAATAAACCGAAATACATGACCTCTAAAGTTTTAGGAATTGGGGTCGCTGTTAAATATAAAACATCTGCTTGAAGATTTTGAAAGGAAATTTTATCTTTCACATCGGTCCCGAATTTATGAGTCTCATCAATGATAATCAACCCTAAATCATGAAATTCTGTATTCGCCAGCAAATGAGTACCAATAACCATTTGATATTCATTATTATAAATAGCTTTTTGTAAAGTTTTTTTTCTTTTTACTTTTAGAAGTGATAAAAATAGTCTTAATTTCAGGAAATAATTTAGTAAAATTTAAATAATGTTGTTTAGCTAAAATTTCTGTTGGAGCCATCATTAAAACTTGTTTTTTGACGCTAATGACTGCAATAGCGGCTAAAAAAACAGTAATAGTTTTGCCCGAACCAACATCGCCTTGAATTAATCTTTTAGTGGGATAATTTTGTTTTAAATCACTGTAAATATCTTTGACTATTTTTTTTTGGTTATCAGTTAAAGAAAAAGGGATTTTTTGCATCATTGTTTTAATATAATAATTACCATAATTTAAAGGTTTTTTAAAAGGAAGTTTCTTTTTTTCTTCAAATAATTTTTGTGCTATATTTAAGGCTTCTTCATGTTTAAAACGTTTTAAAGTTTTATGAAGTAATTGTTGGCTTTTGGGTAAATGAAGATTCATTAAAGCTTCTTTTCTATCGATTAAATTGTATTTTTTGAAAAAAAGAGGACTTAAATTTTCTTTTATTTTTAATTGCGGTTTGTTAAAAATATTTTTTAAAAAAGTGGTGATAGAACGATCAGTAATATTTTTAATACCATACACAGGTTTTATTTTATTTTTGTTTTTTAAATCAAAAGAAATTAACGAAGCAGTAATGCTTTTATTATATAAATTATATTTACCTTTAATAAAAACATTTTTATTTATCTTTAAAAAATTGGCTAAATGAAATTTATTAAAAAGAACAACATCCAAAACTACATCATCATGGATTAAGGTGTGAAAATTAAGTCTTTTTTTATCAGAATTGTCTTTAGATAAAATAGGTTCGCTAACAATTTTTCCTATAACATTAATTATTTCTTTATCCATCGCTTGGTTAATATTAGATAAAAGGAAATTTTGATATTTTTTAGGTTTATAAAAAATCAATTCTTTTAAAGTGTTGATATCATTTTGAACTAATTTAGGGTATAAATTAGATTTTACAAACATTTGGTTTAAGTTAGAATTCATTTTGGAAAAACCTCAAATATACCTTTAAATCTTATTTTTATTATTTCTTTGTTGGATAAAAACTATCAATATGGCGATATCTTTCTAACTAATCAACATTAGGCAATTAAAACTATTTTAATAATGTTAACAAATTATTCCCACATTATTAAATATTTTTTTATATAGTT
>NZ_AKIK01000160.1:0-10600 GCF_000309465.1 Poinsettia branch-inducing phytoplasma str. JR1 | reverse complement strand
AATAATTAAAAAAAAGAAAAAAATTATTTTGATAATTTTAAGAAAGGGGAACAAAATGGCTAAAGGAATTTTGGGAAGAAAATTAGGAATGACTCAAATTTTTGATGAACAAGGATTTGTAATCCCTGTTACTGTTGTGGATGTTTCTGATAATGTTGTTTTACAACAAAAAACTATAGAAAAAGATGGCTATCGAGCCACTCAATTAGGATTCGCTTCTAAAAAAGAAAAATCGTCCACAAAACCACTTATCGGTCATTTTGGTAAAGCCAGAACTACTCCTAAGTATTTCGTTAGAGAGTTATCTTTTTTATCTGACTTTAAAAACGAATTATCTTCTTTAGAAGTAGGACAAACATTAACACAAGATATTTTCCAAACAGGAGAAATCGTTGATGTTGTAGGAATTAGCAAAGGTAAAGGTTTTGCTGGTTCAATTAAAAGACACAACCAAAGTAGAGGGCCTGAGAGTCACGGTTCTAGATACCACAGAAGACCTGGTTCAATGGGGCCTATTAAAGGTAATATTACAGGCAAAAAATTACCTGGACACATGGGTTGTGAAACAGTTACTGTTCAAAATTTAAAAATAGTTTCTGTTGTTTCTGATAAAAAATTATTTTTAATTAAAGGCAATGTTCCTGGACCTAAAAAAGGTTTCTTAATAATTAAAACTGCTGTGAAAAAAATGACAAGGGAGAATCCAAATGCCTAAATGTAATGTTTTTGATCAAAATGGTAAAATGAGTTCAGAAATTGTTTTATTAGACCAAGTTTTCGGTATAAAACCTAACCAACAAGTTTTATATGATGTTGTCAACAAACAAAGAGCAGCAATGCGTCAAGGAACTCATTCAACTAAAAATAGATCTGCAGTTTCCGGCGGAGGAAGAAAACCTTGGGCTCAAAAAGGCACAGGTAATTCTCGTCAAGGTACGAATCGTTCTCCTTTGTGGAGAAAAGGTGGAGTTGCTTTTGGTCCGAAACCAAGAGATTATGATTTTAAAATGAATTGGAAAGTTAGAAGATTAGCTTTAAATTCCGCTTTGTCATTGCAAACTCAAAACAATAACTTAACCGTAGTTGAATCTTTAAAATTAGAAACATCAAAAACTAAAGAATTTCAAAAAATTTTAAAAAATTTACAAATTACAGAAAAAGTTTTAGTAATAGTTACAGAAATAACTGAAAATTTAATGCGTTCTACTAATAATTTACCTCAAGTAACTTTAGAAAGCGTTTCTCATGTAAGTGTTTATCAAATCTTGAACGCTAAATGTTTATTTGTAACTAAAGGTGCTATTGCTCATTTTGAGGAGGTTTTAAACAATGATTAAATATTATGAATGGCTTAAAACTCCCGTTATCACTGAAGCTACTAATAAAAAATTAGAATTACAAAACGAATACACTTTTAAAGTGGATAAAAGAGCTAATAAAATAGAAATTAAAAAAGCTGTTGAAAACATTTTTAATGTTAAAGTTTTAGCTGTACGTACTAGTAACGTTTTACCTAAATACAAAAAAAAAGGTAAATACCAAGGTTATACGGCATCTTATAAAAAAGCTATCATTAAATTAGTTCCTGGTCAAAGAATAGACATTTTTAGCGATTCTGATTCAAAATAAAAAAATAAAAGATTAATTTTTTTTTAAAAATTAAAGAAAGGTTATCCATTGTATGTCTATTAAAAAATATAAACCTATATCTAATGGTAGTCGTAATATGAGGCTGCAAAGTTTTGACGATATCACTACTTCCGAACCTGAAAAAAGCTTATTACGTTCTAAAAAAATTACAGGCGGAAGAAATAATCAAGGAAAAATTACTGTAAGGCATCATGGCGGTGGAGTAAAACAAAAATATCGTATTATTGATTTTAAACGTAATAAAGACGATATAGTTGGCAAAGTTGCTACTGTTGAATATGATCCAAATCGTAACGCTAATATTTCTTTAATCCATTATAAAGACGGAGAAAAAAGATATATTTTAGCTCCTAAAGGTTTAACTGTAGGAACTGAGATTTCTGCTGGTTCTAATGCTGAAATTAAAGTAGGTAATACTTTACCATTAAAAAATATTCCTGCTGGTTCTTTCGTGCATAATATTGAGTTAAAACCTGGTAAAGGCGGACAATTAGCACGCGGCGCGGGAACTTCTGTGCAAATCGTTAAAAAAGAAGAAAAATATGTTGTTCTTAGTTTGCCTTCTGGAGAGATTAGGCAAGTTTTATCCACTTGTAGAGCCACTATCGGCGTTATAGGGAATGAAACTTATAAGTTGATTAGAAACGGTAAAGCGGGAAAAACGCGTTATTTATCTATCAGACCAACTATTAGAGGTGCTGCAATGAATCCTAACGATCACCCTCATGGTGGAGGAGAAGGTCGTGCTCCTATTGGACGTAAGTCACCTATGACTCCTTGGGGTAAAAAAGCTCGTGGAGTTAAAACACGTAAAAAAAATAAATTTTCTAATAGTTTAATTTTAAAACGTCGTAAGAAATAAAATAAAGAGGTAAATTTATGGCTCGTTCGATTAAAAAAGGTCCTTTTTATGATGAACAATTATTAGCAAAAGTACTAAAACAGAACGCAACAAAAAACAAAAAAGTTATTCAAACGCGTTCACGTAGATCCACTATTTTACCAGAATTTATCGGTCACAAAATCGCTGTTTATAATGGAAGAGAATACGTTATTTCTTCCATTACAGAAGATATGGTGGGGCACAAATTAGGTGAATTTTCTCCAACTCGTACTTTTCGTGGACATGCTAAAAAAGATAAAAAAATTCAAAAAAAATAATTTAGAAAGGCATTAAACATATGAATGTAAAAGCTATTGCAAATCAGATGTCTGTTGCTCCTAGAAAAACACGTTTAGTAGCGGATTTAATCCGTGGCAAACATGTCAGAGAAGCACAAGCAATTTTGATGTTTACTCCAAAAGCAGCATCTCCAATCGTTTCAAAGCTTTTAAAAAGTGCTGTTGCCAACGCTGTTCATAATTTTAGCCTTAAAGAAGAAGAATTATACGTGAAAGAAATTTTTGTTAATGAAGGTCTTCGTTTAACTCGTTTATTACCAAGAGCTAAAGGGAAAACTGATAAAATTAAGAAAAGAACTTCTCATATTACAATAGTTGTTTCTTCCAAAACGGTAGAAGAAAAGAAAATAGTTAAAAAGCAATCAGCCATCCAACAAATAGAAGGAAAGGAGATAGTTGAAAATGGGTCAAAAGAGTAGTCCAACCGGTTTAAGATTAGGAATAATTAGAAATTGGGATTCCAAATGGCACGCCGAAGACAAACAAGTTCCTAATTTAATTCTTGAAGATTATCAAATCAGAAATTTAATTAATAACCATTATCCTAAAGCAACTATTTCCCGTATTGAAATTCAACGTTTTAAAAAATCCAACAAAGAACAAATCCAAATTTTTTTATACACTTCAAAATCAGGCATAGTTGTTGGACATGAAAACAAAGAAAAAAATAAATTAGTTGAAAAAATCAAAAAATTGATTAAAAAAGATATTATTTTAAACGTCTTAGAAATTAAAAACCCTGATAAAGTGGCTATATTGGTAGCACAAAATTTAGCTATCCAATTAGAACAAAGAGCTTTTTTCCGAGCTGCTCAAAAAATGACAGTGCAAAAGGTTTTAAAAACAGGCGTTAAAGGTGTTAAAATTATTATTTCTGGTCGTTTAGGAGGTGCTGAAATAGCTAGACAAGAAACCCTTTCTAAAGGACTTGTTCCTCTTCATACTCTAAGAGCGGATATCGATTATTCTTTTGAAGAAGCTCACACTACTTATGGCGTTTTAGGCGTTAAAGTATGGATTTATCATGGTGAAGTTTTACCTAAACAAACTATCGAAGATACTAGAAAATTATTAGTTTCTCAACATGATGAAAAAAGATTTAATCCTCAAGATAGAAAGCCAAAATTTGACGACAGAAGATCTAAATTTTCTGATAGAAAACCAAAATTTGAAAATAAAAAACCATTTTTAAAAAAAGTTAACAATACTAAAAATGTTAAAACAAAAATAACGTCCTAGATGGGGAAAGAAGTAAATAATTATGTTAATGCCAAAAAAAACTAAATACCGTCGCCCACATCGTGTAAGTTACGAAGGAAAATCTAAAGGTAAAAATAAGATCAATAATGGCAATTATGGTCTTATCGCAAAAGAAGGAGCTTGGATTACTAGCCAACAAATAGAATCTGCTCGTATTGCTATGACTCGTCATATGAAAAGAGAAGGTAAAGTTTGGTTAAACATCTTCCCTCATTTATCTTTAACTAGAAAGCCTTTAGAAGTTCGAATGGGTTCCGGTAAAGGTGCTCCTGAATTGTGGGTAGCGGTTGTTAAAAAAGGAAAAGTACTTTTTGAAGTTAGTGATCTTAATAATTTAGAAAAAACAGAAAAAGAAGCTCTAAGGCTTGCATCTCATAAATTACCTATTAAAACTAAAATCGTTAAAAGAGGTCAAGAATAATGAAAATCAAAGATGTTCGCAAAATGACAAACGAAGAATTAAATGCTAAAATTCTTCATTTTAAAAAAGAATTATTTGACACTAAATTACAATTAGAATTATCTAAAACAAAAAATACTTCTCGCGTGCGTAAAATAAGAATTATAATTGCACAAATGAAAACAATTTTAAACGAAAGAAAGTTATCTCACGATGTAGTTGTCGAGAACAACCCAAAAGAGTCTAAAACATCAGTTGAAGAGCAAAAATCAATTCAAAATAATCCATTAGAAAACGACAAAGCGGAAACTCCAAAGGTAGAAACTGAAAAAGCAGAAACTACAGAAGTTGAAACTGAACAAGTGGAAAACGAATAAAAAAATAAAGAATCAGATAAGCAAAAATAAATATATAATTTTTGTTGTAGATTCCTTATTTCAATAAAATTCAAAAAAAGAAAAGGAGGTTGATTTCAATGCGTAATTCTAGAAAGATTTTATCAGGCGTAGTTGTTTCTGATAAAATGCAAAAAACAATCACTGTTGCTGTGGATACTTACAAAAAAGATCCTTTATATAAAAAAAGAGTGAAAAAAACTAACAAATTTCATGTTCACGATGAAAAAGAAGTTGCAAAAGTAGGCGATTTAGTTAATTTTATGGAAACAAGACCTCTTTCTAAAACTAAAAAATTCCGTTTATTCAAAGTTGTCAATGCCAAAAATAAGGAGTCTCAAATATGATTCAAAAAAATACTCGTTTAGTAGTGGCAGATAATAGTGGAGCTAAAGAGGTTTTAGTTATTGGCATTCCTGGTGGAAGTAAAAAACGTTACGCTCATATAGGCGATTTAGTCGTAGTAACTGTAAAAAAAACTATCGCTTCTAGCGCAGTTAAAAGAGGAACAGTTACAAAAGCTTTAATTTTACGTACTAAACATGGTTTAAAAGGCAAAGACGGCAGTTATATTAAATTCGATGATAACGCAGTTGTTATTGTTAAAGATGATATGACGCTTAAAGGAACAAGAATATTTGGACCTGTTGTTAAAAATCAAAAGTTAAGAGATAATAATTTTTCTAAATTTCTTTCTTTAGCTGAAGAAGTATTTATAATATGAGGGGTATGATAAATGTATATTAAAGTAGGAGATATAGTTGCTATTATCGTTGGAAAAGATCGTTTTTCAACTGATGAAAAAGATAAAAAAACTTTTAAAAGTGGAAAAGTAGTAAAAGTTTTTTTTAAAGAACAAAAAGTTTTAGTTGAAGGAATAAATATTGCTACTAAACATAAAACTCCTTCAGACAACGAAAATAAAGGAAATATAGTTAAAGAAGAATTGCCTATTCATGTTTCTAATGTTGCTGTAATAGATCCTGTTAAAAACGTGCCTACACGTGTTGGTTACCGTTTTGAGTCAGGTAAAAAAGTACGTTATGCAAAAAAATCAGGCACTACTTTAGATATTTCTAAATAAAGAAGGTTTGAATAAATGAAAAAAGAGAATAATTATACTGAAAATAATTCGTTTTTGGCTTTAAAAGAAATTTTTAATTTTAAATCAGTAATGCAAGTTCCTAAAATAGACAAAATAGTGATCAATGTAGGGATAGGTGAAGCTGTTGCCAACATTAAAGTTTTGGATGAATTTTCAGAACAATTAACTGCTATCAGCGGACAAAAACCTGTTATTATTAAAGCTAAAAAATCTATCTCTAACTTCAAGTTAAGAGAAGGAATGCCAATCGGTTTAAAAGTTACTTTAAGAGGTAACAAACAAAAATCTTTTTTAAACAAATTAATCCATATCGCATTACCTCGTGTAAGATATTTCAGAGGAGTTCCTACTAAGTCTTTTGACGGTAGAGGGAATTACGCACTTGGCATTAAAGAACAAATTATTTTCCCAGAAATTAGTTTTGATAAAGTTAAAAAAATTTTTGGAATGGATATTTGTATTGTCACTACGGCAAAAAACGATGAAGATGCTAGAAAATTATTAGAATTTCACGGCATGCCTTTTCAAAAAAATAAATAAAATGGAGTTTTTATGGCTAAAAAATCAAGAATAGTGAAAAACCAAAAACAAAAAGCTTTATTTTTAAAATATAAAGACTTACGTTTTGAGTTAAAACGAAAAAAAGATTATAAAGGTTTATCTCGTCTTCCTGTGGAATCCTCCCCTGTCCGTCTTAAAAATATAGATCAGATCGATGGTAGATCAAGAGGATATATGAGAAAATTCGGATTATCTAGAATTAAATTTCGTGAATTAGCTCATAAAGGCGAAATTCCTGGCATTAAAAAAGCTAGTTGGTAATAAAAAAAGGAGAACACAAATATGGTTATGACAGACCCTATTGCTGATTTATTAACAAGAATCCGCAACGCTAATACGATGCGTCACGCAAAAGTTTTAGTTCCGGCTTCTAAGTTAAAAATTAAAATGTTAGAAGTTATTAAAAAAGAAGGTTTTATTAAAGATTTTAATTTAGATATAACTAAAAGAAACATTATTATCCAATTAAAATATAATTTCGAAACAAAAGAAAGAACTATCAAAGGTTTAAAAAGAGTTTCTAAATATGTTGGCGTTGATGAAATTCCTAGAGTCTTAAGCGGATTAGGAGTGGCTTTAATATCTACTTCTAAAGGAATTTTAACTGATCACGAAGCTTTATCATCTCAAATTGGTGGCAAAGTTTTAGCTTATATTTGGTAACTATTAAGGAGAAAGACATGTCACGAGTAGGAAATAAAGTTATTACAGTTCCTAAAGGTGTAGAAGTGGACATTCAAGATAACAATTTTATTACAGTTAAATCTTCTAAAGGACAATTAGAATATCAATTTAATCCATCTTTAAAAATCGATTATAAAGATAATTTAATTTCTGTAAAAAGACCTAACGATAAAATTTTTATGAAAAAAATTCACGGCACTACAAGAGCTTTATTAAATAATATGATTACCGGTTTAGATCAATTTTTTGTTAAAAAAATGGAAATCGTTGGTTTAGGTTATAACGTTCAAAAGAAAGACTCAACTTTAACTTTTAATTTAGGTTTTTCACATCTAATCGTTATGAATATCCCTGCCAGTTTAGAAGTAAAAATCGTTAAAAACACAGAAATTACCGTTAAAGGCGTAGATAAACAATTTGTAGGCGAATTCGCTGCTAAAAATGCCAAATTATCCAAACCAGAACCTTACAAAGGCAAAGGGATACGTTATGTTGGTCAATATATTCATCGAAAAGCTGGTAAGAGTGCTAAAAAATAAGAAAGGACATTTATTTAAGTTATGATTAATAAACAATCTTCACAAGTTTTACGTAAAAAACGTCATTTACGTTTAAGAAAAAAAGTGATAGGAACTAATGCTAAACCACGTTTAAATGTTTCTTATTCTAATAAATATTTTTATGCACAAATAATCGATGATCAAAGTAAAGTTACTTTGTGCAGTGTTCATAGCAAAGAAATTAATGCCAATGTAGTTAATACAAAGATTGCTTCCGATATAGGTACACTGATTGCTAAAAGAGCTTTAGAAAAAGGCATTACTAATGTTGTTTTTGATCGTGGCGGACGTTTATACCATGGTCGTATAAAAGCTTTAGCTGATTTTGCCCGAAAGGAAGGTTTACAATTTTGAAAGTAAATAGAATGAAAAAAGAATTTGTTAATAAAAAAGCCTCTTCAATCGAAGAAAAAGTAGTTAAAATTAACAGAATTACCAAAGTTGTTAAAGGTGGTCGTCGTTTTCGTTTTTCCGCTTTAGTTGTTGTCGGCGACAAAAAAGGAAAAGTAGGTTTTGCTACTGGTAAAGCGCAAGAAATCATTGATGCTATTAAAAAAGCTTTAGAAAAAGCTAAAAAAGAAATGATTGATATCGCTTTAGTAGGAACTACTATTCCTCACCAAATTATTGGTCATTTTGGCGCAACAAAAACTTTCTTAAAACCAGCTTCCAAAGGAACAGGTATCGTTGCTGGCGGTAAAGCTGCCAGAACTGTTTTGGAATTAGCAGGAATTAGAGATATTTTAACTAAGTCTTTAGGTTCAAGAACTTCCATTAACGTTTTAAGAGCTGTAATGGATGGTTTAAAAAATTTAAGAACTATTAAAGACGTTGAAAGAGTAAGAGGAGTTTCTTTAGAAGCGAAAATTAAAGGAATAGCGAAATGAAAAAATTAGAAATTACTTTATATAAAAGTTTAATCGGAAGAACTCCTAATCAAGTAAAAAACGCTCACCACTTAGGATTAAGAAAAATCAATCAAAAAGTGATTAAAGAAGATATTCCTACTGTTAGAGGAGTTCTTAACAAAATACATCATTTAGTTGTGGTAAAAGAAGTATTAGAAGGGAGAGTTTAATTTATGTTACATTTATTAAAACCAGTTAAAGGCGCTAGAAAAACAACTAAACGTTTAGGTCGTGGTCCAGGCAGTGGCAATGGTAAAACTTCTGGTAAAGGACATAAAGGTCAATTAGCTCGTTCTGGCGGTAGCACTAGACCAGGTTTTGAAGGCGGACAAATCCCTTTTTTCCAAAGAATTCCTAAAAGAGGGTTCCACAATTTTAATCAAAAAAAATATTTTTTAATTAATTTAAAAGATTTAGAAATTTTTGAAAACGATACTGTAGTTACTAGAGAATTATTATTGAAAAAAAGACTTATCAAGAAAAACACTTCTGATATCAAAGTATTAGCAAACGGCACTTTCACTAAAAAATTAACAGTACAAGCGTCTAAATTTTCTAATAAAGCTCAAGAATTGATTCAACAAGCTGGCGGAAATGCCCAAATATTGAAGGTGGCATAAGATGAAAATGGTAATAGATTTTCTTCGTGATAAAAGTAAAATAATTAAAAAAATTTTATTTACTTTAGTTATTTTATTTATCTTTGTTATCGGTAATAAATTAGTTATTCCTTCTGTGACGGTTCAAGAAAAATTTCTTTTTGACATTAAACAATATTTTTCTAAGTCTAGTTTATTTGAAGCTAATGGTTCTATATATTTTTTATCTTTAGGGGTTTATCCCTATATCACTGCCTCTATTATTGTCCAGTTTTCACAAAAATTATTTCCTTTTATGAAAGAATGGCAAGAACAAGGTGAAAGAGGAAAATATAAAACGAATTTAGTTGCTCGTTCTTTGACTTTACTATTTGCGGTAGGATTGGCTTTATCTTCTATTCAACGCGATGGAATCTACTCGCTCGCTAACAATAAGGCACACGTTTTAACAATAGTGTTTTTTTTAGTGGTCGGAGCTTTCATTAGCATTTGGTTAGCTGATTTAATCACTTCTAAAGGGGTAGGAAACGGTATTTCTATTTTCGTAGCAATTAGTGTAAGTAAAAATTTATATGATACGCTGAAGTTTTTAACTAACGTCAACAATCCAGACTTTGTAGCTAAAAGAATATTCACTTTAGTAGTTCTGTTAATCTTGTTAATTTTAACAGTGATTTTATCAGCTGCTTATTTAAAAGTGCCAATCACTTACGCTACTAAACAAAATAATGATAAAATAAAAAATCATATCCCTTTAAAACTTAATACTTCAGGAATTTTGCCAGTTATTTTAGCCAATAGTTTATTGCAAGTTTTTGGAACTATTTCTCTTTTGTTGGGGCCAGAAAATGGTTTTTCCCAATGGGTAAATCGATTTCAGGATTCTCAAAGTAATTATTTAGGTTTAGGTTTTTTCGTTTACTTATTATTAATTTTGTTATTTTCAGTTTTTTCTACTTTTATAACTATCAATCCGACAGACATTGCTGAACATTTATCAAAACAAGATGCTTACTTAGAAGGGGTAAAACCTGGAGAAGAAACGGTTTATAAAATTACTCAAAAATTATTTAAAGTAACAGTCATCGGCGCTTTTGCTTTAACTGTCTTAGCTGCTTTACCCGAATTTATTAAATTTTTTGTTTGGACTAATGATTCTGACAAAACATTCAAAGTTCAATTAGGCGGCACTAGTCTTTTAATTGTTGTAGGTGTGGCTGTTGAAGTAATGCAACGTATAACGACTCAAACTAACGTTAAGAAATTATACAAAAAATTATTTTAAATAATAAAATT
>NZ_AKIK01000161.1:0-8786 GCF_000309465.1 Poinsettia branch-inducing phytoplasma str. JR1 | reverse complement strand
AACAATCCGATAAAAAGGTTTTAGATTGTTAAAAAATAAAAAAGGTTTAAACTGCAAATAAGTATTAATCTGTCTTATCTGTCTTTTGAAAAAAGATCTTTTATATGTAATTATCCTTTATTTATGTAAATGCCGAAAGCTCTTGAACCAAGGTGAGTAGAAACGATAGGAGACATTTGACCGTATACTGATAATTTAACTTTAGGATTGTTCAAATTTTCTATTTCTTTGATGAATTCATCTACAATAACGTGATTTTCAACATAAATAATTTGAATATCTACTGCGCCTTCTTCTTCTTTTAATTGAAGGGCATATTTTAATAAATATCTAAAACAACTTTTCCAAGTACGGACATTTTTTTCTAAAGAAAAAAAACCTTGTTTCATTTTTAAAATAGTTTTCATCTTAAACAAACTACCTAAAAAAGATTTGAATTTACTAATTTTTTTATTGGCTGCTAGATATTTCAATTCATCTAAAGAAAAAAAAATGCTGCCTTTTTTTTGTTCTACAACTACTTTTTCAAATATTTCTTCATTAGTTAATACATTTTCGTTTAAATAATAATGAACTCTGGATAGAGTGAAATAGGTACCTGGTCCAACGCTTTCTGTATCAATAACGGTAATGCGGTCATCGCCTAAAATTTGTTTAGCTTTAAGAGCACTATTGTGGGTGCCGCTGAATTGTTTTGATAAAGTAAGACAAAGTATTTTCTCATATCCTAAATCAATTTGTTCTTGATAAGCTTTAACAAAAGCTTGTGGATTAGGTTGACTGGTAGTTACTTTAGTCCCTTGATGCAATAATTTCAATAACTTTTGGTTATCAAAGTCTTTATCGCTAAAAACTTTATTATCGTGCATAATAGTCATATGAACGACACTAAGATCAGAGAAAAGGCTTCTTCCAAAATCTCCTCCAATAGTGGATTCAACCACAATTCCTAATTTTCTTTTATTCATATTAACGTTTTCCTTATTTCTATTGAAAAATATAAATATGTTTAAAGCATAAACATAGATAAGTATTCTTGAATTTTATTTTTATCATTGGTTTTTAACATGATACCTTCTAAAGCAATTGAAATATCGCCTGTTTCTTCAGAAACGACAATCGTCATACTATCGGTTTTTTCGCTAATGCCTAAAGCTGCTCGGTGTCTTGAACCAGTAATTTTTTCAAAATGTTGATTATCAGATAACATAAAATAAGTTCCAGCTGATAAAATTTTATTTCCTCTAATGATAACGGCTCCATCGTGCAAAGGCGTATTAATGTTAAAAATATTTAACAATAGTTCTTTAGTAACGTTTCCGTCGATTAAAATAGATTTTTGTGCAAATTGTTCTAAAGAGTGGTACTTTTCAATAGTAATCAAAGCGCCTGTTTTTCTTTTGGATAATTCTAAAACACTATCTAAAATATTTTTTTGAGTATTTTTACTCCCCATAACAACGTTTTTTCTACTTTTCCAAGATTTAGAAAGAGCTTGTAGATGGTATCTTAAATAAGGGGCTTTAACGACTATAGGAGCGATAAAAACAAAAGTTAATAAAGGTGTATAAATATCAAAACCTAATTTTTCTTTTAAATCAATACCATTTAAATTCAATAATTTATTAATAAAATAAACACAATTGGTTCCTAAAAAAAAAGAATAAATTATTTTGGTTAATTCATATTTGCTGAAAAAAATTTGTAAAGAAAAAACACAAAAAACGCAAAAAATAATAATATATAATAATATTTTTAAAACATACGGAATTGACATAAGCAAATACCTCTAAAGCCAAATATTATTATTTTTATAATAATTCTTGGTTTTTTCTAATAAAAATTTTTTTAACGATTGATAAAACAAAACCATAAAGCGTTAACGAAACTGCTAATAAAACAATGTATTTAAGAGTGAAAGGATTTTCAAAATTTAATGATTTGTTCAAAACAGGGATGAATGGTAAGAAAAGGGCGAAAGTTCCGCCAACAATAGAAAACCAAAACATCATGCGAGATTTTTTTAAACTTTGCCAAAACTTATCATTTCTTAAACAATAAATAGTGAAATATTGAGTCCAAATAGAAAAGATAAACCATCTAGTTTGAAATAAACTAATTTTTTCTGCCTCATAATCTTTTAATTTTGAACTTTCTATAAAATATAAACCAAAAGAAAATAAAACATCAAAAGCAAAAGCTAAAACTCCAAAAACCATCATAAAACGGATAATATTTTTAAAATTCCACTGACGAGGTTTGTTTAAATTTTTTTCTTCTACATGATCAAAAGGCAAAGCTAAACAAGAAAAATCATAAATTAAATTTAAAAATAAAATTTGAATAGGCAATAAAGGGACAAAAGGCAAACAAAAAGAAGCCACTAAAATACTTAAAATATTGCCAAAATTAGCCGCTAAGGTTAATTTAATGTATTTTATCATGTTCGTATAAGATCTACGACCTTCTAAAATACCATTTTCTAACACTTTTAAGTCTTTTTCTAAAAGAATAATATCAGCGGACTCTTTCGCTATATCTACGCCTGAATCGACCGATATCGCTAAATTAGCGTATTTCATAGCAGCAGCATCATTAATACCATCTCCCATATAACCCACAACATTGCCTTTTTGTTTAAAAACAGAAACAATTCTGGCTTTTTGTTCTGGATTTAATTTAGCGAAAATATTAATCTTTTGGGTTTTTTGATACAAGGTCTCATCATCCATTTGATCTACATCAGTTCCTAATAAAAAATCTTGGTTAGCGATATTTATTTGGGAAGCGACGATTTTAGATAAAATTTCGTTATCACCAGTTAAAATTTTAACTTCTACATTATGTTTTTTCAAAGAAGCTATTGCTTCAATAGCACTTTTTTTCGGAGGGTCTAATAAAGTTAAAAAACCAATCATAACCATGTCTGCTTCTTTTTTAGAATCAGCTAGATTATTGTTATCAATTCTTTTGTAAGCTACACCCATCACGCGAAAAACTTGATTATTGTAAAAACTAGTTTTTTCTAAAATTTTTTCTTTATCAATTTGAATAATTTTAGTTTCTTTAGTTTGAGGATCAGTAATTTCCATATAAGAACAAATATTTAACATTTCTTCGATGGCGCCTTTAGTGATAATAGTTGTTTCCTTCTTTTTATCAACCACAATGACGCTCATAATTCTTCTTTTAAAATCAAAAGGAATTTCATCAATTTTAGTAAATTCTTGTTCAATATTTTGAAAAAAAACTTTTTCCTCTTTTTTTTGTTTCATTTTGTCAATAATCGAAGCATCAATCAAATTTTTTAAACCTGTTTGAAAAAAACTATTTAAATAAGCGTATTTTAATACTCTATTATTAATGTTATTGTTGATATCTAAAAAATTATCAATAATGATTTTATCCTCAGTTAAAGTACCTGTTTTGTCAGTAAATAAAACATTCATAGCACCAAAATCTTGAATAGAATATAAATTTTTGACAATCACTTTTTGTTTTGATAAAGCTACCATACCAATGAAAAAAGAAGTAGTCGCTATTAAAGGTAACATTTCAGGTGTTAAACCTAAAACCGTACTTAAAGCGAAAGGTAAAACTTCCCAAAATTTAAAATCGTCAGGCGCTTTAATGAAATTTAAAAAGACAATAGAAGGTAAAACAATAAAAATAGAAACTGTTATTATTTTAGCAATCGAATTAATGCCTTTTTGTAAAGTTGAAAGTGGCTTATCTTTAATCGCTATTTGGTTTATTTGGCCCAAATACGTTTTATTTCCGATAGAGATAACAATCCCTTGAGCATAACCAGAAACAACAGTTGTACCCATGAAAACAAGTTTTTTATCTTCTAAAATATTATTATATTTTTCCAAACAAAAAGCTTTTTTTTCAATAGAATCAGATTCTCCCGTTAAAGTGGTTTCTTTAACGAAAAAATCTTTTGTTTCAAATAATTTAATATCCGCAGGTATAATATCGCCGGCTGATAAACAAATGATATCGCCCACCACTACCTCATCTAACGGTATTTCTATAATTTGGTTCTCTCTTTTAACAGATGTTGTAGTTTGAATAATTTTTTTTAATTTTTCAGAAACATTGGAAAATTTAGCTTCTTGCATAAAATTCATTATATTAGAAACTAAAAGAACTAACGAAATAATAATAAAAGTTGAAAATTCTTTTTCCCCTTCTGAAGCAAGGTAAACATCTTTACAAAAAGAAAAAACAATTAAAAACAATAAAATCATATTAAAAGGGTTGAAAAAAAGTTTGAATATTTTTTTTGTCCAAGATTTTTTTTTTTTAGCAAAAATGTTTTGACCGTATTTTTTTCTTCTTTGAATAATTTCCTCCGAAGAAAGACCTTGGGAATTAGTTTTTAAAAGTGCAAAAGTTTGTTCAATATTTTGAGCGCTAATATATTTCAAATTCGGTAAATGATTTAAAAAATATTCATCAGATTTTTTTTTCATATTTTGCACTCCTTGGATAAAATGTTTATTAATAATATTAATAAATAAAAAAAGATATAAACAGAAATACAAAAAAATATTTAGATGAAAAAAGTCAAAATAATCATTCTTTAATTTATTAAAATCAAAAGATTAATAAATTAAAGATGGTTATTTAATATATTGATAAATTTTATCTGTTGTAAAATTCAACAATTAATTGTTCGTTAATTTCATGTAAAAATTCATTTCTTTGCGGATATCTAACGTATGTTCCCACTAATTCTTTGTTAACTGAAACATATTCGATTCTGTTGTTCTTATTGAATTCTAAAGCGTTTTTAACGATTTCTAATTCTTTAGATTTTTCTTTTAAAGAAACTTGTTGGCCTGGTTTTAAACGATAAGAACTAATATCAACTCTTTTAGCATCAACTAAAACATGACCGTGAGAAATTAATTGTCTTGCTTGTGATCTTGTTCTAGCAAAACCCATACGATAAACCATATTATCTAAACGAGATTCTAGTAAAGTTAAAAACACTTCACCATGAACACCTTTAAAATTACTAGCATTGTGGAAAATCTTTTTAAATTGTTTTTTCGAAACACCATATGTAAAACGGACTTTTTGTTGTTCTTGCAATTGAATACCGTAATCACTTAATTTGTTTTTACGTTTTTTTTGCTTACTAACTGCAAAACTTTCTTTTTTTCTAACTAACTCTTTGCCAGTTTCTGATAAAGAATAATTAAGACGACGTGAAATTTTCCATGTTGGACCTATATAACGTGACATTGAACTTAAATCTCCTTACTTGATTTTATGAAGGCATTAAAGTTATGTTTATTTAAGATTAATAATCTACTATAACTATTTTCCTTCTAAAACAGCAAAGAATTACTAATGCTTTTTATTAAAACATTGTCTAATAAAAAATAGAGATTAAGTCAACCAAAAATAAACACCTGTTTTACCATCTTCTATATTTTAAGTTAAAAAGAACAAATAGTCAAGTATTTTTTAACAAAATGATATCGATTTTCATAAAAAACTTAATAAAAAAGGTTTTTTATCAGTCAATAATTTTTTTCCTTCTTATTGTAAATGAATTGTTCCTATTCATAGTTTGATAAATTTTTTAAAAAGCGCATAATTTTCTCCAAAAATACCTTAAAAAGATTAATTAATTATCCAAAAGTTTGCGGCGAGGGTTTATGCCAATAAAAAATACCTTTTTCAGGGTTTTTTCTTTATTATTGTTTAGGTTTTGACGTCAATAAATTTATTGTGATCTTATAAAAAGTTTATTTCAAGAGAAATTTATTCGTTTAATACGGCAAAAAAGAATGTCATAGTTCATTTTCTTCTTTTTTTAGATCTTTTAAGGAAGAATATTTGCTCATCGTTTAACGTTTTATTTTTGAAAAAAATAGATAATAAAGACGTAGAGACGATAAAGATAGTGATAATTGATGCAAAGATAAAGAATTTAATCTTTTCAGTATTGAATTTTTTTAAATCATCATAAGGAAATTTCTCGTCTCCAGAAACAACGCCTAAAATCATGCTTATTACAAAATAAATTAAAGGATAAATGGAACCAATGTAAAATTGTTTTATTTTTAAAGAGGTTGTGTCGGCGGCAAAATAATAAATGATAAAAATCGGCATTAAAATATAATGTTCTAAAATAGCCACCAAATTAGAAAAACCTGGTTTATAATTAAAAAAACTTTGTTGACTGCCTTTACCAATCGCATATAAAACCATCGTTAAAGTAGAATTAATAAAAGTGATAAAACTAAAATATTTATTATTTTCTTTTCCCGTCCAAAAAACGATAATAAAATAAATATTAACTAAAACAACAGTTTGACGTGTGAATAAATACAAAGAAAAATAGTTTTATTCTTTTAATTGTCCTTTAACCAACCCTAAAGCCAAAGTGGTTAAACTAAATGTATAAAGGTAAAAATTTAATTTTTCTTTTTTAATTGTCATCATTTTTTTCTTCTCGTTTTCTTTTATAAGATGTTTATTCTTTTGGATTTTTTACCTTCAATAATAAAGGGTTAACATTCCTTAATCTCAACTATAAAAGTTTTTTTAAAGAGGAAGAATGAATTTATAATTTTATTGATTATTTATATTATACTACTTCTTTTTTCAAAAGTCAAAGAACAAAAGGTCATTTTCTTTATAAAAGTTTTGAGATATAAAAAAGATCCCTCAATAAGGGACTTTCGAAAAATAAATTTTTCTTATAAGCAATTATTATCGGTAATACTTATAAAGTATGAAAGACGTTATGTTTACGATAAGAATTGCAATTAATGATATAAAAAACTTTGGAACTCGTTCTTTTAAAACATTCTTTTTTTTCTTGTGTTGTAATTTTGCCTATTATAAGGGCAAAGTTTTTCCCCCAACACATAAAGAACAAAAAAAGCTTGAAAAATGGTAAAAAAGAATATTTAAAAACCAAGGAGCATTTTCAAAAAATTCAAAACCGAACAAAAAAGTCGATAAAAAGACTATTAAAACGTCGAAAAAAGTTCAATTTTATAAAAAAACTTTGTTTTTGTTTTGTTATTTGATTAATTATTTCTGTCAATACATTTATCCCAAAAAAGCTTTATTTTGAATAGCTGTTAAGTAATAACTAGTGCCGAAAAAAACGTACCAACTAAAAATTAAAAATGGAAGCTGCGATAATACTGTCCCAACCTTACGCAACTTGAGGGCCGTGCAATCCAATATGCCTTCTCAAATTTAATTCTTTTTTATTGTCATTATATAAAAAAACATAACAAGAATATATCTTATCACGATAATTCTCGTTAAAGATTAAAAATAACAGAATTCACAAAATAGAAAAGACTGACCACGCGAAAAAAGACCTTTTTAAAGTCTTTTTGCGAAAAAGAAACTCTGCCTATTATTAACATTGACAAAGCAAAACCAATTAAAAAAAATTAACTTTAAGAGAAAATGAGGATCATTATTGTTAAATAATTTGCTAGTTTTGTCTGGTATTTTTTCATTTTGATATCCTCATTATTATTATGACAATGTAATTACTTATATTATATATTCTTTTTTTGAACAGTAAAGGTTTCAAAGATATGTTAAATCATTAAGAATGCATGATATATGTGATATAGCCGATATTTTTCGTATTTATAAAATAAACGCAAAAAGAATGATTTATTACTAACTATTAGACGATAATTTTTTAGGCATGGATGGCGCATCTTTGATGGAAAAAATGATTATCTTATCTTTATAAAAAAACATATAAACCATCTTCTCCTATTTTGCTTCTTTTTATCAAGAAAAAAGTTGCGTTCCAATATAAATCATCCAATATAACCTAGAAGAACTAGAGAACGAATAAAAAAATTACGCCCAGCACAATAAAAACCCCAAATTTGTTACAAATTAATAAAAAATCATATATAATGATAAATAAAAAGGAGAAAAAAATACAAAAAAATCCCCCTAAAGGAGAGCACACTTTATCTTGCAAGACAAAAATCAATATTTTTAATATAGCGAATTACATTATTGAAAACAATATTTTTCCGGTTACACAAATGAAAATGAATAAAATGATTTATTACGCTTATGCTAAATCATTAGTTGAATACAACAAACCCCTTGTAACAGAAGAAATGCAAGCTTGGATTTATGAACCTGTTTTCCCTACCTTAACTAAGTTTTTAAAAAAAAAATTCACTTACCAACCAATACCCATCAATACCATAAAATGTGGAAAAGCCAGCAAATTAACCGCTCAACAAAAAACCATCATTGATGTTATTATCCAGAAATACGACAATAAAAAAGCAAGTTTTTTTATTTTATCAAACCCACAATGAATTGCCATGGTTAAACACTTATGACAAACACAAACTTTGATCGGAAAACATTATTAACAATGAAGATGTCAAAACCTATTTCCAACAAAATTTAAACAAAGTGAGATTAAAAGAAAATACAAATGAAAAAGGTTCAAATTGAAAATATTTTTATAGTTTTTTACAAAAAAATACCTTATTAAGGGTTTTTACTTTAAATAATAAAAAAGCGAGAAAGGTTAAAACAGCAAAAGAAAGGATAACACTTCAAAAGATAAAAGAAAAAATATTATGAAACAATTATTAAGTCATTTTGTTTATCCAAATTTTAACTTCCTTGAATCATCTTTATTCCTTTTTCGACCTTTTTACAAAAAAAGAGAAATTTGATGTTGATAATGACTCTTATTGATGTTATAATATTGTTTTAAAAAGATATTTTATTAATTTTTTTTGAAATATAAT
>NZ_AKIK01000162.1:0-4095 GCF_000309465.1 Poinsettia branch-inducing phytoplasma str. JR1 | reverse complement strand
TAAATTAAATTATTTTAAAATAAAAAAATATTTTTTGAATAAAAAGGAGTATTGATCAAATGGCAAATATTAAACAACAAAAAAAACGCAATAAGACTAACGAAAAACGTAGATTAAAGAATGCTTCTTACAAATCTTCCGTTAAAACAGCAATTAAAAAATTTAAAGCTGCTGCGGTGGCTTCTGAAAAAACACAAGCTTTAACATTGTTAAATTACGTTAATAAAAAATTAGATAAAGGTTTATCCAAAGGAATTTATCATTCTAACTTTGTTTCTAGAAACAAATCTAATTTCTCTAAAATGTTTAATCAAATTTAATGAATAAATATTTTTTTCTTTAAAAACATTCTTTAGAAATCAATTAAAAAAAATTCAATAGCAAGATTATCATATCTTTTTTTTGATATGTTAATTTGTTTTTGCTATTATAAGAAATTTTTTTAAAATCTCTATTACAAAATAGACTTAATAAAAAGATTATCACAGTAGTTTTAATATCTGTCTTTTAAGTTTATTGGTTATTTAATAACCTGATCAAACAAAGGATTATGTTAATATAATGTTAGACTTGAAATTTATAATTCAAAATATGGAATTAGTTATTCAAAAACTACAAACAAGACAAGAAGACTTTTCTTATTTAGAAGAACTTATTTTATTAAATCAATCGCGTAAAAATTTAATTGTTTCCATAGAAAAAATAAGGTTTAAAAAAAATAATCTCTCTCGTTCTATAGGAACGTTGAAAAGAGAAAACAAATCTATTGATGAAATGATCGCTAAAGAGGCTATTTCTAAAAAAGAATTAGAAGCATTAATGCAAGAACTACAAACCATCGAAAATAAAATTAATCACCTGTTACATGGTGTTCCTAATATTCCTCACGAATCTACTCCTATCGGTCAAAGCGAAGAAGATAATGTTGTTATTAAACATTTTATGGAACCAGAAGAAAAACCTTTCCCTATTAAAGATCACGTGGAAATAGGTGAAAAATTAAATATTTTAGATTTGAAGACGGCTGCTAAAGTAACTGGCAGCAGATTCGCTGTTTTAAAAGGAGCTGGAGCTCGTTTGGAAAGAGCTTTAATTAATTTTACGATGGATACGAACTCTCAAAAGAGTTATCAAGAAATCATCCCCCCTTTTATTGTCAACGAAAATTCAATGTTTTCTACAGGTCAATTGCCTAAATTTGAAAAAGAACTTTTCAAATTAAAATTAGATAAATATAATTGGTATTTAAATCCGACTGCTGAAGTACCTACTATTAATATCCATCGCAATGAAACTTTAAAGGTAGAACGATTACCCATTAAATATGTCAGTTTTACTACTTGTTTTAGACAAGAAGCAGGAGCTGCTGGAAAAGATACCAGAGGCATTTTAAGACAAAAACAATTTAATAAAGTGGAATTGATTCAATTTGTAGAACCGCAAAATTCTTACACTGTTTTAGAAGAAATGTTAAAAGATTCTGAAGAAATTTTGCAAAAGTTAAAAATACCTTATAGAGTGGTCGCTTTATCAACGGGCGATTTAGGCTTTAGCATGGCTAAAACTTATGATATTGAGGTGTGGTTGCCTAGTCAACAAAAATATCGCGAAATAGCTTCTATCAGTAATGCAGAAACTTTTCAAGCTCGAAGAGCCAACATTAAATTTAATAAAAATAAAAAAGATAAAAACGAATACGTTCATACTTTAAATGGATCAGCTTTAGCTATCGGACGAACTATGATCGCTATTATGGAAAATTATCAAAATGAAGACGGAAATATTGTAGTACCTGATGTTTTAAAAAGTTATATGGGAATTGATATTATTAAGTAACATTTCAAAAGGTTGCAAACAACATTGCGAAAGGAATTTAAAGGATAAAACCTATGAATAAATGGGAAGATAAATTAAAAAAAATTAATATTTGGTATATTATGCTTTTCATTATCTCTATTGGCGTCATAATGTCTTTATGGGGTTTATTTCAAAAATCATTAAAAAAAGACGAATCTGAATCAGAAATATTATTAACTCTTTTAGACAAAAACGAATTGAAAATAAAACCTATTTTAACAAATGGGCTCCCTGTTTTATATGATTTAATAGTGACCTATAAAGAAGGTGATGAAAAAAAAACCAAAAAATATTCTTTTGTTGATGAAGAAAGTTTTCACCGAATAAGGAAAGAAGTGGAAAAAAACAAAGATTCTCCTTATGAAGTTTTTTTAGCTACAACTATTCAAGAGCCTTACATGGGATTCGGTCCTTTATTTGGTTCTTTAAGAATATTTTTAACAGTCTTGATTTTTTATTTTTTGTTTACAAGTATGAAAGATATCGGAAGTCAATTCTCAGAACAATTTGGTGATAAAAATAAAACCCAATTAAGAAGAGAAGTGATTCGAAAACCGACTTTAACTTTTAAAGATATCGCTGGCGCTGACGAAGAAAAAGAAGAAATGAAGGAATTAATCGACTTTTTAAAAAACCCTAAGAAATACATAGATATGGGCGCCAGAATTCCTAAAGGAGTTTTATTATCAGGCCCTCCAGGCACTGGTAAAACTTTATTAGCTAAAGCAGTTTCTGGTGAAGCTGGCGTTCCTTTCTTTGCTGCGTCTGGTTCAGATTTTGTAGAAATGTATGTTGGACTGGGAGCTTCTCGTGTGAGAAGTTTATTTAAAAACGCCAAAATGAATGCTCCTTGTATTATTTTTATCGATGAAATTGAAGCTATGGCTCGCAAAAGAGGATCTGATATGGGACATAGCGAAAATGAACAAACCTTAAACCAACTTTTAGTGGAAATGGATGGTTATAATAAGAATTCAGGCGTTATTGTTATTGCCGCAACTAACCAACCTGAACGCATAGATTCTGCGTTGTTAAGGCCAGGACGTTTTGACCGTCAATTTACCATTAATTTACCAAGTTTAAAAGATCGTGAAGCTATTTTAAAACTACATGCTTCTAACAAAAAAATAGAAAAAGATATCAGTTTGGAAGAACTGGCTAAGGAAACACCAGGTTTCAGTGGCGCTCAATTAGAAGGTATTTTAAATGAAGCTGCTTTATTAGCTACAAGAAGAAGAGCACACAAAATCAATAAAAATGATTTAAGCGAAGCTTTAGATAGAATTTTAATCGGTTCTATTAAAAAAGGTGGAAGATACACTGATAAAGAGAAAAAATTAGTTTCTTTCCATGAGGCAGGTCATGCAGTTATTGGTCTTACATTGCCCAATGCTAAAAAAGTCCAAAAAATCACTATTATACCTCGTGGTAAATCCGGCGGTTATAATTTAATGTTACCGGAAGAAGAAACTTATTTCTATTCTAAAAAAAGATTATTAGCCGAAATAACTTCTTATTTAGGCGGAAGAGCGGCAGAAGAATTATTTTTAGACGATATCTCTTCAGGTTCTTATGATGATTTCAAACAAGCAACTAAAATTGCGAGAATCATGGTGACTAAATTCGGAATGAGTGTTGTCGGATTAGCTCAATACGGAGAAGAAACGCCAACTTTTCACAAAGATTTTTCCGAATCTAAAGCTGTAGAAATTGACCAAGCTGTTCAAGATATTTTAACTAATGCTTACGCTGAAGCCAAACAAAAGCTTTTAGAAAACAAAATACTTTTATTTAAAATCGCTGATTATTTATCTGAAATTGAAACTCTTTCTAAAAGAGATATTGATGAAGTATTTACAACTGGTAAAATCGCTTGGTACGAAGAAGAAAAACTTGCTAAAGCAGAAAAAGAAACTTTACTTGAAAACGATTCTGATGAAGAAAACACATCTGAAAAAGAAGAGAAAATTGTTTCTTCAAATGATAACAATGATGTATCAGAAGAAAAAGACGCTAATTCATCCGAAGAACAAGATGATAAAAATGCAGAAATAGAAACAACTATCGAAGATGAAAATCTAGAAGTTGATGGCAAAAGCGAAGAAACTGAACATGATAACGATGAAACAGATGAATAATAATTCTGATTCATAAAAAAATATTTATTAAAAAAACTAAAAATTTACTTTTTCGTCACAAACCAAAAAATTTTTTCTTTTTGGTTTGTGTACTTTATTT
>NZ_AKIK01000163.1:0-7816 GCF_000309465.1 Poinsettia branch-inducing phytoplasma str. JR1 | reverse complement strand
TTTTTAAGTTTGGCTAAATAAAAAAAACCAAACTGTTTATTTTTAATTAATAAACAATTTGGTTCAATTAGTTGTTTTCTTTTGGTACCACTTTTGTGGGGCACCTCAATCTTTTTTTATGTTATAAAGATTAAGATTTTTTAATGTTTTTGATTAAATCTCTATAAATAACAGCTTGTTCAAAATTTAACTGTTTAGCCGCTTCTTTCATTGATTTTTGTAGTTGTTTTAAATCTAGCCTATTTTTTTGGTTTTTGCTAGAAGCTAATAAAGAGACTTCTTCTTTTTGGGCTTTTTGTTTGTCCATAATATTTTTTTTTACAATAGTTTTAATAATGGGAGTCGGTTTAACATTATGAACACGGTTATATTCCTCTTGAAGAGTTCTACGACGTTGCGTTTCTTCTATCGCTTCTTGCATAGCGTCAGTAATAACATCACCATAAAGAATGGCCTTACCGTTAATATTACGTGCCGCTCTGCCAATAGTTTGAATAAGGCTTCTTTTATTTCTTAAAAAACCTTGTTTATCAGCGTCTAAAATAGCCACTAACGAAACTAATGGCAAATCCAACCCTTCTCTTAATAAATTAACTCCAATTAAACAATCATAAGTGCCGATCATTAAATCTTCTAAAATAACTAATCTTTCTAAAGATTTAATTTCGCTATGTAAATAAGCCACTTTAATGCCTAAATCTTTTAAATAACTAGTTAAATCTTCGCTCATCTTAATAGTGATAGTGGATACTAAAGTTCTTTCGTTATTTTCTGCTCTTTTTTTAATTTCAAAATATAAATTTTCAATTTGATTTTTAGTAGGACGAACTTCAATAATAGGGTCTAGTACAAAAGTAGGACGAATGATTTGTTCCACAATAGGTAAATTTTTATTTAATTCATAATCGCCCGGAGTAGCCGATAAATAAATTATTTTATCCATTTTTTTTTCAAATTCAGGAAATCTAAGTGGTCTGTTATCTAAAGCACTCGGTAAACGAAAACCATATTGAACTAAATTATTTTTTCTTGAAAAATCACCTTCATACATTCCTCTGATTTGAGAAACGGTCACGTGAGATTCATCAATAATAGTTAAAAAATCATCCCCAAAATAATCAATCAAAGTGGTTGGCGTTTCGCCTGCTGCTTTCAAAGATAAATGTCTGGAATAATTTTCAATGCCATTACAATAACCCAATTCTTGCAACATTTCTAAATCGTATTTAGTTTTCATTTCTATTTTTTGAGCTTCTACTAGTTGGTTTTTATCTTTAAAAAAAACTATTTGTTCGGTTAATTCTTGTTGAATGCGCAAAATAGATTCTTCCAATTTCTCTTTATCAGTAGCATAAAGAGAAGCGGGAAAAATAGTGATATCTTCTAAATTAGCCACAATAACACCATCAACAGCATTAAACAATTTAATTTCTTCAATTTCATCATCCCAAAAAATAATTCTTACCCCTTGCGTGGTATCAGAAGAAGGAACGATATCTATCGTATCTCCTCTCAACCTAAAAGTACCTCTTTTAAAAGAGTAATCATTTCTTTGGTAATTCAAGCCGACTAATTGATTAACCAATTCTTTTAAAATGTATTTCATCCCTTTTTCTAAATAAAGAATAGATTTTTTGTAATTCTCAATATCACCTACACCATAAATACAAGAAACAGAGGAAACAACGATTACATCATCATGATTGATTAAAGAATTAATAGCACTATGACGCATTTTATCTATTTCATCATTAATTAAAGAATCTTTTTCAATATAAGTATCATTACGGACTACATAAGCTTCTGGTTGATAATAATCAAAATAAGAAATAAAATATTCTACTTTATTATCAGGAAACATGGTTTTTAATTCGTTAAATAATTGTCCAGCTAAGGTTTTATTATGAACTATAATCAAAGTTTTTTTATTTAATTTATGGATAATATTAGATATAGTAAAAGTTTTGCCTGTCCCTGTGGCGCCAATCACAATCTGCTCTTTATGACCTTTATCTAAATTAGATAATAATTGTTCGATAGCTTTAGGTTGGTCTCCGCTAGGTTTATATAAAGTTTTTAATTTAAAAGCCATTTACCTTTACCTTTATTATCTATGATTTTATCTTTAAGATTTGATTTAAATAATATCCCGTATAACTCTGATCATTCTGGCTCAATTCTTCTGGCGTTCCTTGAGCCACTATATGTCCTCCATGAACTCCCCCGCCAGGACCTAAATCGATCACATAATCAGCATTTTTAATGACATCTAAATTATGTTCAATCACCACTAAAGTCGCTTTTTTATCAGTAATACGGTGTAGAACTTGGATTAATTGTTTAATGTCTTCAAAATGTAGACCCGTGGTTGGTTCATCTAAAATATATAAAGTATCCGGAGTAATTTGTTTATATAATTCACTAGCCAGTTTAATTCTTTGGCATTCTCCTCCAGAAAGAGTAGTGGAGCTTTGCCCTAGCTGTAAATAACCTAAACCAACATCTTTTAAAAATTGGATATGTTCTTTGATTCTTTTATGGTTATCGAAAAAGGCTAAAGCTTCATCAACTGTCATATTTAACACATCAGCGATATTTTTGCCTTTATATTTAATAGTTAAAGTGTCTTTTCTGAAACGACTTCCATGACATTCATCACATGTAACAAAAACATCAGGTAAGAAATTCATTGAAATTCTTCTAATCCCATCGCCATAACAACGTTCGCAACTTCCTCCTTTAACATTAAAGGAAAAACGTCCTTTTTGATATCCTCTAGTTTTGGCTTCGTTGGTTTGAGCGTATAATTCTCTTATCTTATCAAAAAGACCCGTATAAGTAGCCGGATTACTCCTTGGAGTTTTACCAATAGGAGATTGAGAAATTTCCACTATTCTACGAATATATCCTTGATCATCTACCATATTAACATTGTTTTCATATTTTAACAAACGCTTTTTTTTATTTTTTAAATTTTTAAATAAAACGTTATTCACTAAAGTGGATTTTCCGGACCCCGAAACGCCCGTCACAACGTTAAAAACACCTAAAGGAAAAACAACGTTAATCTTTTTTAAATTATTTTCAGAAGCGTTTTTCACATAAACCACTTGTTGAGGATTAATGGTGCGTCTTTGTTGCGGATAAGCGATGTTTTTTTGGTTGGACAAATATTGACCCGTTAAACTGTTTGGATTCGCCATCACTTCAGAAGGAGTGCCGAAAGCAACTACCTCTCCGCCATAACGACCCGCTAAAGGACCAATATCGATTAAATAATCAGACGCTAACATCGTATCTTTATCATGTTCTACCACTAAAAGAGTATTACCTAAAGCAGTCATTTTTTTTAAAGCAGTGATTAAATTATCATTATCTTTTTGATGCAAACCAATGGAAGGTTCATCTAAAACGTATAAAACACCTGATAATTTAGAACCAATTTGAGTAGCTAAACGGATTCTTTGTGATTCTCCGCCTGATAAAGTACTGCTTTTGCGTTCTAAAGTTAAATAACTCAACCCGATGTCTTGTAAAAAAGATAATCTTTGAGAAATTTCTTCCAGTGGTAAAGCCGTAATTTTTTGTTCTTCTGGTGATAATTCTAGAT
The DNA here is from genome assembly GCF_000309465.1 of Poinsettia branch-inducing phytoplasma str. JR1. NCBI lineage: Bacteria > Bacillati > Mycoplasmatota > Mollicutes > Acholeplasmatales > Acholeplasmataceae > Candidatus Phytoplasma > Poinsettia branch-inducing phytoplasma. Next base: position 4,206 of record NZ_AKIK01000163.1, on the reverse strand, counting down.
GATCAATAAAATGAGCTAATTCTTCGATCGACATTTGCGTCAATTCATAAATGTTTTTATGATTGATTTTGAAAGTTAAAGCAGCTTTATTAATTCTCGCTCCTAAACAATGAGAACAAGTTTCTTCAATCAGGAATTTTTTAAACCAACTCATCACGCTTTCGTTTTGAGATAATTTATCATAATAATATTCTAAAATAGTAATAACGCCCATTTCCATTTCAGGTTGTTCGTGTTGGTTATTATTAAGATCGGCTTTGCCGTACAATAAGATGTCTAATAATTCAGGTTCTAAATTGTTTAAAGGAATATTCATATCAATTTGATGGTAAGCACAAAATTGTTCTAAATCTTGCATTTTATTGTAAAAATCTCGGCGTTGTTGGTAAAGAATAAAACCGCCTTGATTCAGAGACTTATTAAAAGAAAATAAAAGTTTTTGGTCAAATTTATTTCTAATCCCTAAACCTTTACAAGTTTCACAAGCGCCTAAAGAAGAGTTAAAAGAAAATAACCTCATATTTCTTTCTGGGATGGTAAATTCAAGATCATCATTGCTATAATTAAGATGAAATTTTAACATTTCTTGATCATTTAACCAAACAAAAACTTTTTCTTTGACTAAAGCTAAAGATAAATCTAAAGATGCGTTTAATCTACTTTCTATCTTATCTTGTATTTTTAAACGATCAATAATAACATTAATATCATGTTTTTCGTTTTGATTCAAAAGAGGGATTTCATCCAAAGAAAGGATTTTTTGATCTACCATCACTCTAGTAAAACCATCTTTAATTAAACGTTTAAAAAGTTTTTGATGATTACCTTTTTTTTGTTCCACTATAGGAGCCATTATCACAATTTTACTATCCAATTCCAATTGTGCAATCTGTTGAACAATTTGTTCGGTAGTTTGAATTTGAATAGGTTGATCAGTATGAGGGTTATAAGGGACGGAAATATGAGTGTAAATAACTCTTAAATAATCATAAATTTCTGTAATAGTGCCGACAGTAGAACGAGGATTGTGAGAAATAGTTTTTTGATCAATACTAATAGCCGGGCTTAATCCTTCAATTTGATCCACATCAGGTTTTTCAAAATTACCTAAAAATTGACGAGAATACACACTTAAAGATTCCATATACCTTCTTTTACCTTCTTGATATAAAGTATCAAAAGCTAAAGATGATTTGCCTGAACCAGAAACACCCGTAATAACGATAAATTTAAATTTAGGAATATCTAAATTAATATTTTTAAGGTTATGCACGCGGGCGCCTCTAATTTTAATGATTGTATTATTATTAGACATAAATATAGTTTTAAAGCCTTTCTATTTGAGAAAAATATTTTTTTCAAATTAAGAATATTTTTTGATTTATTCTCAAATTTAAGAATATTTCTTTTTTATTTTTTCTAAAATACTACAAGGAATATCTAATTTTTGAAAATCTTGACAAGAAGCGTTTTGAATGTCTTCAATATCTTTAAAATGTTTTAATAAAGTTTGATACCTTTTCATACCTAAACCTTTTATATCGGTTAACAAACTATTTTTATCTTCCTTTTTTTTTAATTGAAGATGAAAATTAAGAGTAAAACGGTGCACTTCATCACTTATTCTTAATAAAAAACGGTATAAATTACTATTTTTATCTAAAACGATGGTTTTATCTTCTAACAGTAATTCAGTTAGTTGATGTTTATTATTTTTTTTCAAAGCTCCTAGTTTAATATCTAAATTTAAGTAATCTAGAGCTTGTTTACAAGCGTTGAATTGAATTTTTCCACCATCTACTAAAATCAAATCCGGCATTTGCACGCCCATTTGTAAAAATCTTTGATAATGTCTAATTAAAACATGATTAAAAGCGTTATATTCGTTTTGATATTCTTTTTCTACCGTAAATTTACGATAAAATTTTTTATTAAATTTAAATTCTTTAAACACTATCATAGCAGTCACAAAAGATTGACCGAATAATTGCGAATTATCAAAAGATTCGATATAATCAATCTTTTTATCAAAAATATGGGATAATTCATCTAATGATTCTTGCATAATTTCAAATTTAGATTTATGGACTAAATTGTATTTCAATAAATTTTCTTTAGCATTTTTTAAAGATAAAGCGTATAAATCGCCTTGATTTTTTTTCGAAACAATACTAATTTTCGCTTTTAAAATGTTTTGAATATTAGGTTTATCCAACGCCATTTCTTTGCCTAAAATCATTTCTTCAAGAATGGTTTGTTCTTGATAATATAAATATAAATAAGTCACTATATTTTCAACCACATCGCCTACATAATTAAACACTATTTGATGGTTATCAAAAACATTGCCACGATGCATTCTTAAAATATATAAAGATATATCATCTTCATTATAATAAAAAGTAACGATGTCGCAACTTTTTAATTTATTATCATTAATAAATTGTTTTTCCACTATTTTATTTAAATTAAACAAAAGATCCTTATATTTAATAGCTTTTTCAAATTCCAATTTAGAACTAGCTTCTTCCATAGACGTTTTTATTTGTTTAAAAATTTCTTTATCATTGCCTTCTAAAAATTTAACTATTAAATTAATGTTAGGTTGATAATCTACTTCTTTTTGAGCGCAAGGCCCTAAACATTGGTTAATATGATAATAAAAACAAGGTTTTTTGCCGATAGGTTGGCATCTTCTTAAAGGGTAAACTTTATGCAATAACTTAACTGTTTCTTTTAAACTTTCTGAATTAGGATAAGGTCCAAATAACCTTTTCCCTGGAGGAATATTTTTATACCTAGATATAATCAAGCGAGGGTGTTTTTCGTTAGTAATTTCAATATAAGGATAAGTTTTATCATCCATTAATTTAAAATTATATTTAGGCGAATAGCTTTTAATTAAATTAGCTTCTAAAATTAATGCTTCTAATTCGTTATTAGTTAAAATATAAGAAAAATCAACAATTTCTAAAACTAAAACACTAGTTTTTTTATTATGAGAGCCGGTAAAATAACTTTTTACCCGTTTTTTTAAATTTTTAGCTTTACCTACATAAATCACTTCTTGTTTTTCATTCTGAAACAGATAACATCCTGGTTCATTAGGTAAATTTTTAATTTTGTCTGATAACATCTTTACACCATAAATTTTTGATTTTTTTGGCAAAAAAAATATTAAAAAGTTTTGATATGATTTTTCCCTATAAATAAATTTGATAAAGTTTATAAGTAAAAAAATAAGATGTAATTATAAGTTATTAAGATTATTAATTTATCCTAAAAACTTATAATTACATCGTTTGGGAATGACTTTAAATGATCGAACAGAAAAGAATCCCGTTCTTTTATGTTAGATTCTATCTAGTATTATTTTCTTTTTCTAACATTGTAAGAATTAAAATTCTCGCTATTTGTTCAAAAATTAATATTAAAGTCGTTAAGAAAGCGAAAGCTAAAGACCATTCGTATTTTTTAGAAATATCAAATTTCATGATTTGTTCAACATTATCAAAATCCATCGCTAAGAAAGCAGAACCTAAAACTAATAATACTCCGCTAATAGCTAATTGAGGCCAATAACCGCTTAAATAATTTTTACCACTAATGATGCTTACAAGCATGTTAATCATTACAAAAGCGAAAATAACTATAGAACTAACTAAAACAGACATTCTAAATTTATTATTAACTTTTAAAATTCCTTGATAATATAAAAAATGCATAATCAAGAAAACAACCAAAGTGCCAACAACTGAAATAGCTAATATTAAAACGATCTCACTATAAGCGCCAGTTAATGCTGATATCAAACCAAAAACGCCACTAATCAATATACCTTCAGAAACGGCATACATAATAGCAAAGGGTTTTTGATTCATTTGGCCAGCAAAAATACTAACCATCATAGATACAAAACCTAACAAGGAAGCAACGCCGATAGAAGAGTATAATAAACTAGCCTTCACACTTTGATTGCCTGCAGCTATAAGGGAAGTTAAGGAAAAATGCAATATACCTGATACAAAAACCGTTAACAATAATATCATTGTTTTGGTAGCAACGCCTTTTTTAGTTGCAGTTTCAAGAGTGCTAACTTGATTAGCCGCAAGGGCTTGTTCTCTTATTTGTCTAAAAACAACATTTTCTTTTGTTTGCATAGGAAAATTACCTCTTTTTAAATTTTCATTTAAATTTATAAATAAA
>NZ_AKIK01000164.1:0-5295 GCF_000309465.1 Poinsettia branch-inducing phytoplasma str. JR1 | reverse complement strand
CTTTTTCTAGACATTTAAATCTCCTTTTGTTTAAATTTTATTTAAATAGAAAAAAAAACTTTATTCACTTATCACCTACTCTTTCAAGATGTTGGTATTCAAACCAGGAAGGAATTTATATCCCTTAATAATCTAAATAGTCCATCGACAAAACTATTTAATCCCGCCTTGCAAGTCGTTTCAATTCCTTTCGACTTAGTTTTTTTATTACTCTACTTTTTGCGTTTAGGTCCGTTTCAGGACTTCTCCTTGGAATTCGTTCTTCTTGCGGTATCCTCTTGGTTATGAACTTCACCTTAACCCGCTTTTATTCTTTGCTGTAATTTATCATTCTTTCGTTTGATAAACCAAGAATATGAAGTATGTGATTATCACACATTGCAATTCGTTAATTTGCTGTTAATAAGGCCTCTTTGGCGCCCTCGATGAAGAAATAAAAACAATCAAAGAAGAACTAAAACTTCAAAACCCTAACAACGCAAGAGTTCAAGAAAGAATCAAACAAACTAATGAAAACAAAATCCCAGAATTAATAGCTATCCCAGCATAAAAAAACTTTTTCTTTAAAATTAACACAATAAAAATGTATAATAGTAGTAATTAATTATTTTCAAAGATAATATCAATTACTACTATTATCGGAAAGGCAATTAAAAAAATGATTTTTTTTAAAAAACATTGGATCGTTATTTTAATTATTACTCTTTTATGTATTTCTGCTATTATAGGAATTTTTGAAGGTATTTATGAAGCCAAACAAGAACAAAAAACATCATCAAATTATCATGAAGAATTAGAAGAAAATTCTTATTCTAAAGAAAATAAAACTATAACAATTAATCAATTATCAAACAAAAAAGTTGAATTAATTAAAAACGCAATTCAAGAAAAACCAGTATTCAAATATAATTGGCAAAATAGTAATTATAATCATGAACAATTAAATTCTCAAATTATTAAAATAGAAAAAAGTATTGAAATTATTCAAACCAAACCAAAAAATTTTTTGTATGAATATTTTAAATTACCTCCTTGGGCTCAAACTGCAAATTTAGATCCTCTTCCAATTTGTATTTCTTCATTAAAATCTCAAATAGATAAAATCGAAGAAATAATTAACCAAATTAAACCAAAAATTCAAATAACACAAGAAAAATATGATAAAATTAAATCTTACATTTTATCAGAAAATGAAAACGAAGTTTTATCGCTAAATGATCTTTCTGAAGAAGAAAAAACCTTAATTGAAAAATCTAGATAATCACACAAACAAACATTAGAATATAGAAAAGAAGATAAAAAACATATCTACGAATGCCAAAAAAAATGCGATGATTTAAACTCTTCAATAAAATTTTTTGAACTTAACGCAAATAACAACAAAAATAAAATCGAAATTGAATATTTAAACAATTTGTTGTCCAACGCTATCAAACTAAAAAACTCATTACAACGTGATTATGATAATTCTCAAAATCTTGATGAAGATCCATTAAAAACCCTCAACTCTCTCTACGAAATCGTCTAATATAAACAAAAGAAAGGAAAAAGAAAATGAACACATTAGAAATGAATGATAAATTAGAATTAGATAATATTATAAAACAATCTGCTTCAACAGCTAGAATGATTAATATTAAATTAAGTTCATTAGAAGTCCAATATAGACCTATTTTAATTTCTATTTTATTAATTTGTTTAAAACAAACAGATTTTAAAAAAGAATTTGACGATAAAAAACATAATAAATATCATTATAGACCTGACTTACATGAAAATGAAAAAAATAGAAAAATAGATTACAAAATAGTTTATGACAAATTATTAAATGATATTAATATTAGTTTAGACAATGTTTTAAAAAAACAAAATATTAATTATGAAAAAATTCAATACTTATGTGACCAAATGAATTCTATTAAAAGTTTATTAGGAGATGATGGATTAGAAATAATAAAATATGTTTTGAAAGAATTAAATACAAATATTTATCATTTATTAGAAGCTAAAAATAAATATAGTTACGATATTATTGGTAATTTTTATGAAATTTTTTTAAGTTATGCTGGCGTAACTCATGTTAAAAATGGTATCGTTTTAACTCCAAGACATATTACAGAATTATTTACTAAATTAATCCCTATTAGTAGCACTGATGTTATTTTAGATCCTTGTTGTGGTACAGGGGGATTTTTAATCGCGGGTATGAACGCCGTTATTGAAAAATTAACTTATAAAAACGAAAAAAATATTAACTACATCAAAGAAAATCAAATAATCAGTTTTGATAAAGATCCTACTATGTATGCTTTGTCTATATCCAATATGTTATTTCGTGGTGACGGAAAATCACGAATTTATAATTTAGATTTTTTTCATAATGATGCTTCTAATAAAATGAAAAAGTTAAATAAACCTCCAACAATTGGTTTTATTAACCCACCTTATGGGGGCAAAAGTAATAACAAAAATCCTACTAAAAAAGAAATAGAATTTTTAATAAAGTTATTAGGAGTAGTTCATGGATATGTTGTCATGATAGCACCATTAAGTGTTTATATGAAAGACACGAAAACAAGAAATAAAATTTTACAAGCTCATACTTTAGAAAAAATAATTCAAATGCCTAATAAATTATTCGAACCCAACGCTTCAACTCATACAGCTATTTCTATTTTTAAAATGAACATTCCTCATAACAATAAAGAAGTTGATTTTTATAATTTAGAAGATGATGGATTAGTTTTATTTAAAAACAAAGGAAGAATTGATCGGTTTAATAAATGGGATCGTATTGAAACAAAAATGTTGAATGATTTGAGTCGTAAAAATTATAATGATATTAATTGTTTATCTCACGTTATCAAAAAAAATCATGAATGGACTTTGTTTGCTTATTCTAAAGTTGATTATAGTAAATTAAACAAAAACGACTTTATATTGACTCTCAAAAAATATATTGTTTTTCAAGTTAAAAAAGTTTTAAATATTTTTAACGAAAATTTAGATGAAATTACTTTATTAGAACAAATTAGTCAAGAAATTATTTTACCACAAATAGAAAATAAAGATCATTTTAATAGATGCAACAAAGAACTTAAAACTTCTGATTGGGAAGAATTTACTATTGAATCATTATTTGATATTCAAAAAATTAACAAAGAAACCACTAAAGAAGATTTAGACGAATTTGAAACAGGGAACTGCCCTTACATAACTAGTACAAGTAAAAATAATGGTAGTAATGGATTTTATGACCATTATACAGAAGAAGGAAATTGTATAACAATATGCGCTTTAGGTTATTGTTTTTATCAAAAATATCCGTTTTTAAATAATGGACATGATTCAATCAATATAATAAGACTTAAAAATAAAGTTTTAAACGAAAAAATAGCTTTATTTTTTGTAACACTTATCAATCAAGAAATGTTTAAATATTCATATAGTCGTCGTTTTAACCAAGAACGAATTCAAAAAACAATCATTAAATTGCCAGTGGTAAATCAAGGAAACCCAGATTGGCAGTTCATGGAAAGTTATATTAAATCTTTGCCGTATGGCAACAGTCTTGCTCCAAGATAACTGTTATTTCTATAAATTCAATCAAACAATCAATTAGTAGATTATAAAGAAATAATTAAAAAAGGAGATTTAATTAATGATTAAATTAAAAAACCAATTTAACATAATTTATCTTTGTTTAATAACTTTTATAAGTTTATTATTTATTATTAATAATAATCAAATTATGGGGATGGATTCAAATAAAGGAAAACAAATTTCGAATAATAAAATTAATAATTCAAATTTTAATGAATTAGAATTCAATGAATTTTGTAAATTAATTGAACAAAGAAAACAAATAACTCAATTACAAAAAATTATTAATTCAAAAAATATTTCTATTAAAGAAACAAAATCTGAATCTAGTAATAAAAAAAGAAAAGCATTAGATTTAAATACTATTCCAGAAGACAAATAATTAAAAAAATAATAATAAAGGGAATAAATATAAAGATTATGAATTCATATGTTGAAACGGTATTACTTTTTTTCAAAGTTTGCGCAGCTGTTTGTTGCGGTTGTAATACAATAGATATATATAAAGAAGAAGTTGATAGATACTGGCATCCTTTAAAACAAGAAATAGAATTAAATTATCATAAAAATCAATTAAAAAATATATGTTCAAATATTTTAGATAACAAAGATACTAAAAATTATGAAATCGTATTTGAATATAATCAAATAAAAATCGACATACAACAAATAATAAAAGATATAGATCATTTAAATATTGAAAATATAATGCAGTTGAAGAAAAACATTATGGATTATTATCTTAAAATAACTACAATTAAGCAAGAAGAAGTTGAAATAAAAAGAACAAACCCTGGGTCGGGAATAAAAAATTAAAGGAGATTTAATTAATGTTCAAATTAAAAAACCAATTTAACATAATTTATCTTTATTTAATAACTTTTATAGGATTATCATTTATTTGGAACAATAATCAAGTAATGGCAATGGAAAATAATAATTTATTATATTCAAGAGCATCGGAGGAACATTTATATATAATAAACAATAAGATTTGGAGTTTGTCAGTAAAAAAACAAGAATTATTTATGTTATCTGAATCTAACGGAGATCAAAAAACCAAATCTATATTAAATAAAAGATATTTTTGTTATATAAATATGATTAAAAATCTAGAACAACAAAGAAATACAATTATCAATATAGGTTATTATAATAACCCAATTTTATACCATTTAATAGACGATTTTAATCAACAATTAGCAAAATTAAATATAAGTTATTAAAATAATAAATAATAGATACAAAAATTAATAAATTCCCAAGAAGACCTCTCCCAGGGTCTTTTTCTTTTACCCAAACAAACAACAACACGGTACGGCCATCAAACCAAAAATCAAAGGAGGCAAACCAATCATGACCAAAAAAGAAATACAACAAAAAATACTTTCTCTTGAAAAAGAATTGAAATTATTATATAATGAAATTAATAAAAATAAAGGAGTTTATGTAAATATAGGAAATAATTTAGATATAAAAAAAGATATTGAAAAAACTCAAATTAATATTTTCGACGTTGCTAATTATATTATTAATCAAAAGTATGAATTAAACCATTTAAGATTACATAAAATAATTTATTTTTCACATATTTCATCTTTAATAAAAAGACGAATTTAATAAAAAGACGAATACCTTTGATTAATGAACGTGTTTAGAAGCTTGGTTATATGGTCAAGTATAGAGTAGGTG
>NZ_AKIK01000165.1:0-1829 GCF_000309465.1 Poinsettia branch-inducing phytoplasma str. JR1 | reverse complement strand
ATAAATATTATAAATTACATTATCCATTATACCAAATTATTATTTGTTTACTCAAAGACAGTGAAAAGGTTTTAAAAACTTATTATTATTCCTCCAAATGGTTAATTTTTTTAATAATTTTATCGATTTTAAAGTTATTAATCTTATTTAAAACTGTTTTAAAATGGCGTTCTAAAATAGTATTAATTTTAGTTTGAATAATTTCATAAGATTCAAATAAAGAGTTAGATATTTTTTTAATATTTTCGTTTTCTTTCCGAATCGTAATTAAATTATTTTCGATATTTTTAAAGGAATGATCCAAGATTTCATTTTTCATCGCTTGAAAATCATCTTTAATGTCTTGTTCTTTTTTAAATTCTTGTTTTTCTTGAAAATCATTCATAATTAATTCTTTATGTTTGCGCCCTAAAGCGGTAATAATGTTAAGAAAAACGACTAAATAAGCTGGCCTCACAATAAACATATTTTCATATTCAGGCACCTTTTTAACGGGGATATCGTTTTCTTGCTCGTATTCTAATTCGCTTACTAAAAGAGCGAATTCTAAATTTTTATTTTTACGATCTTGATCTATTTTTTTAAAATATTGTTCGTTTTTACGTTTTTTAATTTGAGGTACTAAATTGTTTTTCACTTCTGATTTCATTTCTAAAAGTGCGGAAGTTAAAATTTGATCATCTTTTTTTTCAGCGTTAAAATGGAGTTTGTAAATAAAATCCCCTTTAGCGTTATTAATGATTTGGTTATCTTTTATCCAAGTGATATCATTAGAAATTAACAATTGGTTTTGTACCTCATTATCGCACCATTGTTCTAAGTTTTCTCCTACTAATTTAATGTTAAAATTAGCTCTTTTCAATTGTAATTGAAAAATTTCTTGTTCCTTATTGTGTTCTAGAAGCATTTTTTCTTTCTCGTGTTGGTGCTGCAATTCTTTGATTTGTTTTTCATATTTTTGTTGCAAGAAAGAATGCATTTTTGCCAGTTGTTCTTCTTGATAATTTTTACCTAATTCGTCTAGATTAATTTCAATAGAATCTCTTAAATCAATTATATCCCCAACAGAACCCTTTTCTTTCAATTCTAATTCATACGAATTTTTAAATAAAACTTTAATTTTTTTCATTTTATTCACCTCTTTATTGTTTAAAAATTGTTTTATGGAAAAATAATTAAGATATAAAGATTAATATTGTATGGCTTCATTTAAATATAACACAAAAAACACTAATTGCCTAGTTTTTTTGATAAAATAATGATCCATTTTTTTATAATTAATTTTTATTTTATAACTTTTTTTTGACTTACTGATGATAACCATTTGGTTTTATAATAGTAAAATATTAGGTTTTATTAGAAATTATTTAATTAATTAAAGGCGATGCATAATAATGAAGCTAGTACTAGTAATAATTTATCATCGTTTACAGATATAAGGAATAATATAGAAAATAAAATTGATGAAAATTTATCTCGAAGTAAATATTTATCTAATAAAATTTTACAATACGATCGACTTCATCTTAATACAATGAATTTTAAAACAGCGATTAAAAGGTTTAGATATAGAATTAAAAGAACTTTATGGACAAATCGGAATATATAATTAATACGTTATTCGAAATGAATGAACAAATTTGGGATCTTTCATATTACAGACAACGATTATTTATGAAAATATGTTCACTTAATAAAGAAAAATTTGATATCGAAAATTATGTTCAAACAACAAATAAAATTATAAAATTACAAAAAAATTATAAAGAATTATTAAAAAAAATTAAAAATCAACAGTTAACCAATAGAGACCCTTTTTCAGGGTTTTT
>NZ_AKIK01000166.1:0-4542 GCF_000309465.1 Poinsettia branch-inducing phytoplasma str. JR1 | reverse complement strand
TTCCATGTATGTGTTTGTTTTAGTTTTTTCCTTTATTCTAACCTCCACATTGAGGACAATGTAATTTTAAGTGTCGGGGGATATTTTCGTTCTTTTATGTTTTTTTCGATTAGCCTCTTTATTCTTTTTCTTTTTTTATGTTTTTTTAAAAAAAAGATGATAAAGAATTCATGATAAATTTTAATAAATCTTACTCAACTACAAGGTGAATATAAATTATGAAAGTAGGAATTGTAGGTTTACCTAATGTTGGTAAATCAACTTTATTTAATGTTTTAACTAATATGAATATTTTAGAAGCGAATTATCCTTTTGCCACTATAGATCCTAATGTTGGTATAGTTCCCATTCCAGACCAACGTTTAAACCATTTAGCCAGTCTTTTTCAATCTCAAAAAATTATTCCCACCCAAATTGAATTTATCGATATTGCTGGTTTGGTAGAAGGAGCTTCGAAAGGAGAAGGTTTAGGTAATAAATTTTTAGGTCATATTCGTAATGTAGATACTATTTGTCATGTCTTAAAATGTTTCGAAGACCCCAATATTATGCATGTCAGAGACCATATTAATCCTATTGAAGAAAGTAATATTATTGAAACAGAATTAATTTTATCTGATTTAGAACAAATAGAAAAACGTTTAGCGAAAATAAATAAACAAAAAAAGGCTAAAAACGATAAAGAGACTTTGCAAGAACAAGAATTATTAACCAGAATTAAAAAACATTTAGAAAACGAAAAACCCGTCACGGAACTACAGTTCACTTCTGAAGAACAATTAATTATTAAAAATTTTAATTTATTGTCTTTAAAACCTATGATGTATATTGGTAATTTTCACGAAAAAGATTTAAAAAATTTAGACCAGAATCCTTTTTTCCAAGCTATGATGAAATACAGTCAAAACCAAAACCGCCAATTCATCCCTCTTTCTATCTTGTTAGAAAAAGAATTAGCCGCTTTAGAGGAAACAGACCGTCAATCTTTCTTACAAGAGTATAATTTAAAAGAATCCGCCCTCCAAAACGTGATTCAACAAAGTTATCAATTATTAGGTTTAGAAACTTATTTCACTACCGGAAAAGACGAAACAAAAGCTTGGTCTTTTGCGAAAGGTTCCACCGCTCCCCAATGTGCTCGCTTAATCCATACGGATTTTGAACGTGGTTTCATTAGAGCCGAAGTTTATAATTATCAAGATATCCAAACCTTAACATCTTTAACCAAAATTAAAGAAAACGGTAAATTAAGACTAGAAGGTAAGAATTACTTAGTCCAAGACGGAGATATAATTGTTTTTCATTTCAATGTTTAAGAAACCACCCATCAGTTTTTCCCCTATTGATAAAAGAATAAATAAAAAAATATAAAAAGAAAAATAAAGGAGAGATAAGCCATTATGAAGATAGATTACAAAAATACTTTATTAATGCCTCAAACAGATTTTCCTATGAGAGGTAATTTAAGCCAAAAAGAAGTAGAAATAGAAAAACATTGGGAAGAGATCGATTTATACCAAGAAGTGTTAAAACAAAACGCCAATAATCCTCATTTTATTCTTCACGATGGACCACCTTACGCTAACGGAGAGATTCATATCGGTCACGCTTTAAATAAAATTTTAAAAGATTTTGTCGTACGTTTTCATACTATGCAAGGCTTTTATTCCCCTTTTGTCCCTGGCTGGGATACTCACGGATTACCCATTGAAATCGCGGTTTTAAAGAAATTTTCCCAAGATAGACATACTCATAGAACGGAATTTCTTCAAGAATGCGAAAGATTCGCTTTATCTTTTGTAGAGAAACAGAAAAAGAACTTTAAAAGAATAGGGATTTTAGGCAATTGGAACAAACCTTATATCACTTTAAATAATACTTATGTCGCTGATCAAGTGCGTGTTTTAGGTAAAATGGTCGAAAAAAAATTAATTTTTAAAAATTTAAAACCTATTTATTGGTCCCCTTATTTACAGTCTTCTTTAGCGGAATCAGAAATTATTTATCAAGAACACCGTTCTTTATCTATTTTTGCTTGTTTTAAAATTAAGGACAAGCCTCAATTTAAAGATGTTAATTTATTGATATGGACCACTACTCCTTGGACTTTACCAGCCAATGTCGCTATTTGTGTTCATCCCAAAAAAAATTATCATTTAGTGGAGGTTAACAACCAAAAATATATCGTTGGAGATAATGTTTTAGAGAAGTTAAAAGAAAAATTTAACTGGCAAAAGGTAGTTATTTTAAATACTTTCCTAGGTAATACTTTAGAAAATATCACTTATGAAAATGTGGTTTTTCGACGCCAAGGTAAAATCGTTCTAGATACTTATGTTTTAGATAATGAAGGTACTGGTTTAGTTCATACCGCTACCGGACATGGTTATGATGACTTTTTAGTAGGTAAAAGGTATAATTTAGATGTTATTTGTAGTGTAGATAAAAAAGGTTTAATGACTGAGATAGCGGGACCTTTTAAAGGTGTTTTCTACTCTAAAGCGAACGAATTAATCGCGGAGGAATTAGATAAACAAGGTCTTTTAGTGAAATCAGAATGGATCACTCATTCCTATCCTCATGATGAACGTATTAAAAAACCCGTTATTTTCTTAGCGATAGAACAATGGTTTTTAAATATTAACCAAATTAAACCCCAAATTTTAGCCGAAATAAACAAAATAGATTGGTTCCCACAATGGGGACAAAAAAAGATGACCCATATGATTACGAACCGTAATGATTGGGTGATTAGTCGTCAAAGAATGTGGGGCGTTCCTATTCCTATTTTTTACGCTGAAGATGAATTGCCTATTTTAGAGGCTGATTTGATTAACCATATCGCTGACTTATTCGAAAAACACGGGAAAGAGATTTGGTATCAATGGGACGTCAAAGATTTATTGCCGCCAGGTTATACCAACAAAAGAAGCCCTAATCATCGTTTTACCAAAGAAAAAGATGTTATTGATGTTTGGTTTGATTCTGGTACTTCTTATAATGTTGTCAACCGTTTATCGCCAGAGTTTTTACCCGCTAATGTCTATTTAGAAGGTTCGGACCAATATAGAGGATGGTTCAATTCTTCTTTAACTACTTCTATCGCCGCTTACGGTAAAGCTCCTTGCCGACAAGTAGTGACTCATGGTTTTATTTTAGACAGTAAAGGTGTTAAAATGAGTAAATCATTAAATAATGTGATTGATCCTTTAACTATCATTAAACAAAAAGGAGCCGACGTTTTAAGGTTATGGGTTTCTAGTATTAGTTATAACGCTGATGTCAGATTGGATAACGCTATTGTTCAACAAATTGAAGAAAAGTATCGCAAAATCAGAAATACTTTACGCTTTATGTTAGGTAATTTACATGATTTTAATCCTCAAACTAATTATATCGGTTTTGAAAAAAGATCATCTATTCATCAAGCAATAGTGTTAGAGTTTAAAGAAATTTTCTTACAAGCGATTGGATATTACGAAACATATGATTTTGAAAAAATTATGAGTTTATTATATCCTTTCATTTCTGTCCGTATTAGTGCTTTTTATTTAGATTTTACTAAAGATGTTTTATACATTGAAAAAGCTAATAACTTAGAAAGACGTGTTATTCAATCCACTATTTATGATCTTTTAATAGATTTATTAAAACTATTAACACCGATTATTCCTCATACAACTTCAGAAGCTTATAAAGCTTTACCTTTCCAAAAGAAAAAAGACATTTATTTAGAACAAATGCCGACTAAAACAGAATTAAAAGTTTTTCTTCAAAAATATTATTCTGATGCTTTACAAGAAGCTTATAAAAATTTCTTTAACTTAAGAGAAGTGGTTATGAAACATTTAGAAAAAGCGCGTCAAAATAAATTTATTAATAAATCTTTACAAGCTAAATTAGTGCTTCATTTACCAAAAACGGATGTTGATTCTTTTGTGGTTTTAGATGTTAAAGACCAATTAAACCAATTATTCATTGTTTCTCAAGTGGAACTCCATGAAGCACAAGAAGTAAAAGTTGCTGTTCAACAGGCGTTAGGTCCTACTTGTCCTAGATGTTGGAATGTTGTAGAAAACAAAAAAGAAGATGTTTTGTGTCAGCGTTGTGCCCAAGTAGTTAAAGATTAATAATAACCTATTTGGATAAGAATAGTACAATGATATTTTAATAAAAATATTACATATCGTCTTTTTGATCTTTCAAAACACTATAATTCAATAAAAAAGAGACCATTGCTAGTGGTCTTTTTTTTATTATCATCTTTTTTGATTACTATAAAATAACAATAAATCGCAATGATAATTTTTAGGTTCAAAAGATAATTAGACATTACATCTCAAACATAAATAAATTTTTGTTACAATGAACCTTTTTCAAGTCTTTTTATTAAAAATAAATCAATAATGATATCATATTGAGAAAAATAATAGAAATGATTTTCTCAATAATATTTCGCCAACACAAAGAAATTTTATGTTTTTAATCATTTTTGCATGAAATAATTTTAATTTTATTATATAATTAAAATAATCATTTTTT
>NZ_AKIK01000167.1:0-4176 GCF_000309465.1 Poinsettia branch-inducing phytoplasma str. JR1 | reverse complement strand
TTATATCATCTATTTTAACAAAATAAATATCTTTTTTTTAAAAAAAATAATTTCTTCAAAGGCATTATCGTCAATACCTTTGATCTAGCCATAAAACCGTATCTTCAAACGCTTTGGCTGCTTCTATATCGTGAAATAAATTATGATAAGACTCTTGATATAGAATTAATTTTTTATCTTTAGAAGGTACTTTTTCAAATAAAAAAGAACCATTTTTAAAAGAAATAATTTTATCTTGGATACTGTATAAAAACAAAACAGAACCGACATAAAAAGATAATCTTTTTTGTAAATATTGAGGACTTAAAACTAATAAATTTCTCATTAAACGCGGAGTAACATATTCTAAATGATAAGGGAAATAACCCTTATATATAGGTGTATGAGCGATTTTATTAGATAAAAAATTAAGTTTCCTTGGTTTAAAATTAAACCAATAAAAAGGGTATTTTAAATGTTTATTATTCAGTACATGAGTGGGAGCAGAACTAATAATAGAACCGTTAACCTCGCCGTATTTTACCATATAAGCGTTAGTAATAATTCCGCCCATACTATGACCGATTAAAAAAATTTTTAAAGAAGATTTTTTTTTAATTTCCTTCACAAGAGAAGCCAGATCATCGACCAAAACATGAAAATTATTCACATCACCTCTCGAACCGCCGCTTTTTCCATGTCCTCTAACATCGTATAAAATAACAGCATAACCGGTTTGACATAAAAAGTCAGCTAAAGGGAGATAATCTTGTGAACTTTCGCCTAATCCGTGAGTAATAATAATATTAGCTTTCGGATTAAGAACGTTTTTAAAATTAATATAAAAAAAATTTTTATTAATAAACATATCAACCTTTTTCAAGAAAAAGAAAGGTTAATGATTAACCTTCTTGATCTTTATTTTTAATTAATTTTTCATATTGACTTAAATATTTTTTATATTTTTCTTGTTCTTCTTGGATTTTAACTTTACTAGCTTTTTCTAAAAAGGAGGGATTATTTAAAATCTTTTCACTTCTTTGAATTTCGCTTAAAAGTTTTTTTAACAATTGTGGCGATTGATTATCAGATTGATTTTTTTTCAAAGCTTGCAAGTCTTTTTTAAACACGAAAACATATGTATCTTTGTCAAAAAACAACCATTCGTATTGTTCTTGTTTTAGTTTATGGATTGTTTTAATCTCAGAAGCCATTAAAAAACTCTTTAAAACAGGTTTAATAGTGTTTATTTCGGATAGTTTTTCTATAGGAGCTTCTATATATAAAGATAATAAAGTAGTTTTGGTTATTTTATAATTTTGTCTAAATTGACGCATTTTCACAATTAAATTTTTAAAAGTTAAGAAATAATCATCAGAGGAAAAATTAACTGCATTAATTTGCGGTAATTGTTCGTTAATAATAGGTTGCGCAAAAGCAAATTCTTCATAAATAGCATCAGTCACAAAAGGAATGAAAGGATGGAGCAATTGTAAAGTGATTTTTAAAATATAAAGAGCGAACTTTTGGGAATTTAAAGATACCTCTCGATCGTACTCTTTTAAAACAATTTTTAAAAATTCTAAATGCCAATTGGCTAAATCTTCCCAAACAAAATTATACAACAGACTTCCTACAATGTTAAATTCGTATTTATCGTATAAATGGTTTGTTTCTTCCATTAAACGCGATAATTGCAATAATAAAAATTTTTCCGGCATTAATAACGTTTCAGCGTTAAAATTAGTTTGATCTGTATTAATGTTTAATTTAATAAAACGACTAATGTTCCAAATTTTATTAATAAAGTTCCAACTGGACGATATTTTAGTTTCGTTATATAATAAATCCGCACCTGGGGAAGAATTAGTGGTTAAAAACCATCTTAAAGCGTCTGCACCGTATTTATCAATGATATCTATCGGATCTACGCCGTTTCCTTTAGATTTAGACATTTTTTGTCCTTGAGAATCTCTTATTAAACCATGCAACAAAACATCTTTAAAAGGTATTTTTTCAATTAAATTCATACTTTGTAAAGCCATTTTAGAAACCCAAAAAGTTAAAATATCATAACCAGTTACTAAAGTGTCAACAGGAAAACGTCTTTGGAATAACTCTACGTTATTATTAGGCCATCCTAACGTACATAAAGGCCATAAAGCGGAAGAAAACCAAGTATCTAAAACATCTGGATCTCTTTGAAAACCATCGCCTGGATCTTGCGATTGGACTTTAATTTCATCGCCTTTATACCACACAGGCAAAGGATGTCCCCACCATAATTGACGAGAAATACACCAATCTTCTAAATTTTCTAACCAATTATTAAAAGTTTTTAAAAAACGTTTAGGAAAGAAGTTAATTTGGTGTTCTTGTAAAACAGATTGCGAAATAGCTTTAGTTTTTAAAAACCATTGTAATGATAACCTTGGTTCAATAACGACGCCAGAAATGCTTGAAAAGCCGATTGAATGGGTATAATCCTCTATTTTAGCCACTAATTTTTTCGCAGTTAATTTTTGGATTAATTGTTCACGACAATCAAAACGATCCATTTTATCGTATTCTTGCGCTAATTCGTTCATAGTTCCGTTAGGATTCATACAAGAAACTATTTGTAAATCATGTCTTTGAGCAATTTGGAAATCGTTTACATCGTGAGCCGGAGTTACTTTTAAAACACCTGTTCCAAAACCCTTTTCCACACAATTATCAGCGATAATAGTTATTTTTGCGTTTGTTCCAGGAACTACCACTTTTTGACCGATTAAATGTTGATATCTTTCGTCATTGGGATGAACGGTTAAAGCTTGATCTGCAAAAATAGTTTCCGGCCTTGTAGTCGCCACTTCTACATAATTAGCATTATCATCGACTAAATAATATCTTAAATAGTATAATTTACCCTCTAATTCTTGATAATTAACTTCAACTTCAGAAATCGTAGATTGAGTAAAAGGGTCCCAATTGATAATTTTATAATCGCGATAAATTAATTTTTTGTCGTAAAGTTGAATAAAAACTTTTTCTACTACTTGGCTAAAATCTTTATCTAAAGTAAATTTTTCATAATCATAATCAAGATGAAGACTTAGACGCTCCCATTGAGTATGAATATTTTTAGTATATTCATCTTTCCATAAGGAGGCATATTTTAAAAAGAGTTCTTTGGTTAGATTTTGTTCGGCAAAACCTTTTGCTTTTAATTTTTGTTTGATTTTACTTTGAGTCGCTATACCGGCATGATCCATTCCCGGCAAAAAAAGGACGTCAAAACCCAACATTTTTTTTCTTCTGATAATGATATCTTGTAAAGTATTATTCCAAGCGTGACCTAAATGCAGTTTGCCCGTAATATTCGGAGGTGGAATAACAATAGTGAAAGGTGTTTTATCGGAGTTATTTTGTGTTTTAAAATAGCCTTTTTTTAACCATTTAGCGTATCTTTTATTTTCTACTAATTTAAAATTATATTTTTGTTCCATATTTTTCTTAATCCTAATTTTTTAGCTTTAGTTCATAATAATTATTATCTTATACCAAAAAGTATCAGATTTAACAAAAAAATAAAAAATAATGAATTATGTATTTATTTTATCATAAATCAAATTAACTATTTCATTTAAACCATCTTTATTTTTGCAAGAAAGTAAAAACATAGGAATATTTTCTTCAAACGCACCAAATTCTTTTTTGATTCTTTGCATTTGATTAATAACTTGATTTTTCAACACTTTATCTTTTTTATTTAAAATTAAAAAGACCGGTAAATTATATTCTCTTAAATTATAATAAATATCTAAATCCATCTTTGTAGGACCCACTTTAAAATCAATAATTTGAAAAATAATTTTAACAAAATAATTGTTTTGTAAAAAATTATTAATCATAGGGAAAACGCTTTGTTTAAAAGTTTTATTTCTTTTAGAATAACCATAACCTGGCGAATCAACTAAATAAAAAGAATCATTTAATAAAAAATAATTAACAGTGGTTGTTTTACCAGGTGTTTTAGAAAATAAAGCTAATTTTTTTTTATTCGTTAAAGCGTTGATAAAAGAACTTTTGCCAACATTACTGCGACCCATTAAAAAAACTTCTGATAAACGAGGAGTGGGACAGTCAATAGGACCTTGAATACTTTTAATAAAAACAGATTTTTTAATCATTTTTTCCTCAATATATTTCTTATAT
>NZ_AKIK01000168.1:0-2983 GCF_000309465.1 Poinsettia branch-inducing phytoplasma str. JR1 | reverse complement strand
TGCTGAACCGCTCTTCCGATCTTGCAACTGTCTTTTTTCTTTCTATGTTGAAACGTGAGAGAAGTTTTTTCATTAAGGGAGGATCGTTAAAATAATTAAAAGAGTTAATTAATCATTATTCTCTTTAGTCTTTTGGTTTTGTTTTAACTTTTTTTCTTGTAAAAATTGTTCTACCATTTTTAAAACATTAGGATTCACAAAAAGTATATTAGAATCAGCTTTAAAATGAGTTTTACGAGCTAAATTTTTAAAAACAACAATCTTAACTGTATTAGGATCAACCTTTTTTAAAATTATGTTCAAACGGAACTTTTTATCTTGTTTTTTAAACATAATATCACTCTTTTTCTGCATAGAATAGCTTTTTATAATATTAAAACATTTATGTAAAAAAACAAAAAATATTATATAAGTTAAAAACCACTAAAAAAGATATAGTGGTTTTTTTATAATCAATATTTAGTTCATTTAGTTAGTTGGAAAAGGGGAAAATTGGTCTTTTTCTTTAATGTTGGTTAGTATTCTTAAAGAGTTTACAAGGACTAAAATAGTACTAATCTCATGTAAAAAAACAGCCCAAGGTAATTTAATATCAGCGATAAAATTAGTTAAAGATAAAATAACGATAACCCCAATAGAAAATATAATGTTTTGAAATATTATACTATTTAATTTCTTAGAAACTTTATGAGCATAAGTTATTTTATTTAAATTATTTTTCATTAAAACCATATCAGCAATATCGATAGCTACATCAGTACCTTCTTGCATGGTAATACCTACATCAGAATTAGCTAAAGCAGGAGCGTCGTTTATTCCGTCACCTACCATAGCTACCATATCGTAATCGTATTTACTTTTAATTTCTATTATTTTATTAGATTTATCTTCTGGCAAACAATCAGCTAAAACATAATCAACGTTTAATTGTTTTCCTATTGCCATAGCGGTTTTTTCATTATCGCCTGTCAACATGATTGTATGAATGTTATTCTCATTAAAATAATTCACCATTTGTTGAGCTTCAGGACGTAATACATCCAAAATAGCTATCACCATAATTATTTTACCATTATCACTAAAATAAAGCACTGTATTACCTTTTTCTAAAAAATGTTTAGTTTTTAGTTCTATTTCTTCAGAAACTTGAGGGAAAGAATTGTATTTAGCTATTTTATATTGACGGCCTTCATGAAAAGATTCTAAACCAACGCCAATTAAATTATCAACTTGCATTTCAGGAAAATTATTTAATGTAAAACTTTGACTTAAATATTTATTGATAGCAAAAGCTAAAGGATGGTTAGATTTTTGCTCCATTTTAGATAAAATAGTTAAATAATTTATTTTATCTTTTTCTTCTATTTCTGAATGGAAAAAAATTTCTTTGACTGTAGCTTTACCGGTAGTTAAAGTTCCTGTTTTATCAAAAACAATAGCTTTAATGTTGGATAAATTACTTAAAGAATTACCATTTTTCAATAAAATACCATTTTTAGCTAAATGCGAAATAGAAGCAAAAGTAGCAGGAACATCAGAAGCGACCAAAGCACAAGGGGAAGCTACAGTTAAAAAGACCATACTTTTATTAAAAATATGTGTAAATTCGAAATAATGAATAGAAGAGTCAAAATAATAATGTATTATTTGACTAAATAATAAGATACCGACAGAAATTAACATTATCGCTTTTACATATAAAGGTTCTAATTTGTTAATTAAAGTAGCTCTTTTAGACATATTATTTTTCATTTGATAAGATAATTGAATAATTTTGGTAAAAATATTATTTTCTACTGTAGCGATAATTTCAACAATTAAAGTATTATTGCCATTAATATTACTACCAAGAACTTTATCGCCTACTTTCTTATCAACGGGAATGCTTTCTCCCGTAATGCTGGATTCGTCAATAGAAGAAGTTCCAGAAACAATAATACCATCAGAAGGAATTTGATCTCCGTTTAAGACAATAACTTTATCGCCTATTTTTAATTTTTCTACTTCTATTAATTCAAATTCACCGTTTTCTTTTAACAATCTTGCTTGAGTAGGAGCCATTTTTAAAAGATTTTTGATTTCTTTTTGGTTTTTATTTTCAATATATTCTTCTAAAAAATTAGCAGTTGCGAAAATAATAATCAATAAAATTGCTTCGTTAAAATTTTGTAAATAAATCGCCCCTAAAGCACCTAAAGTCATTAAAATATGAACATTTGGGGTAAATTTTTTATTTTCTTTTGTATCTTGATAAGTTTCTACAAAACCTTCTATAATAACATGACAACCTGTAAAAAACAAAATAAAGGTTGTTAAGGCATATTGAAGTAGCAATTTATAATTTTTTTTGTTATCCAAAACGCCAGAAAAATTGATAGGTAAAAAAACTAAAATATACAATAACAAACCACAAATAAAAAGACAAAAATATGTTTTTTGATTTTTATGAGTTTGTTCTTGGTTGTTATATATATTATTGTAATTTTCCATACTATGAGTCAACTTATTATTAACCTCTATTTCAAAAAAATATTTTTTTCATTCTTTATTTTCTATTAAATTTATTCTTCTGAAGAATCTTCTTCATTTTTTTGTGATTCAGTTTCAGTTTGTGAATCTTCTTCTAATTGAGCTTGTTTTTTTTCTTCATTTAATCTTGCTCTTTCAACTATCTCTTTATAAGTTTCTATGATGGCGTTTTCAATCATAATTCTTGTTTCGGTATTGATAGGATGAGCTATATCGTTATAATTAGGTTTTTTAACATCAGAATTAATTTTAATACTAGGCATTGCAATAAAAATACCTCTTTCTCCTTCGATAATTTTAATATAATGAACAACAAAGGCATTATCAAAAGCAACAGAAGCAACACCTCTTAATCTGTTTTCGCCCTTGTGTAATTTGATTCTAACATCGGTAACTTGCATTTATATTGTTCCCCTAACTCTTATATTTTATTTTAAAATAAATCTAATTAAAC
>NZ_AKIK01000169.1:0-1202 GCF_000309465.1 Poinsettia branch-inducing phytoplasma str. JR1 | reverse complement strand
TAATTTATTTCTACGATAAGATCTGTGATAACTTCTTTTTCTAGACATTTAAATCTCCTTTTATTTAAATTTTATTTAAATAGAAAAACAACTTTATTCACTTATTACCTACTCTTTCAAGCTTGGAGATTTGGCCCAGTTTTTCCTGATTTATATAAGATTTTAAAAAAATATCGTGACCAAATTATTAAAAATGTTCCTAACGTAACTGAAACTCCATTAACTTCCAAACAAATAAAAATTATTGATTATGTTGTTTCTAAATATAGTCGTTATGACACTTGGGATTTAATTGATAAAATTCATAGCGAAGCCCCATGGTGCGATACTTTTCCAGCTGAAAAACTTTTCAGTCGTAGAACTATTAGCGATGAAAAAATTTTGAAATATTATTCACAAAACCCTATTTAATTAATTAATTTTTTTAATAAGAAAATTGAAAAGTGATCTTTATTCGCAAATGAAATTTAAATATCTTTTTAATAAACAATTATTTATAAAAAATGCTATGTTTGCTTTTACAAGCTATTCTGTTCAATGTATTACAAATATGATAAGAATTTTAAATGAATATTTAGAAACAGATTGAATAGTATTAAAAAAAAAATTCTAAACAATTTCCAAACAAATATAACAAAAAGAAACAAGAAATTAATCAAATTATTATAAAACATTTTTAATTTTAAGACTTTCAAAACGAAGGTCTTTTTTTATTACCAATTATAAGCCGCTCCCTAGAGTGGCTATATTTTAGTTTATAAAAAACAATAATATAATAATAAATTAAGGAGTAAAATAAATGAATCATCAAGACAAAATTAACCACATTAAAACTAATTTTCCTATGATTGTTTTATTAAAAAAATTAAAGATTTTACCATCAAATTTCAATATCAAATACCGTTTTCCTTGTCCTGTCCATCAAGGCCAAAACCCTACTTGTTGTCATATCAATGATCATAACCAGATTCACTGTTGGAAATGTGGCTGTGATTACGATATTATCGATGTATATAGAGAAATACGACAAATTAAATCCTTTAGCGAAGCCATTCAAAGAATAGATCACTTTATGAAAAGTAATGAATTTAAAAGGCTTATTCACCAAGAAAAAACCACAAATAATAATTCACCTAACCCTTTTAAACAACAACATAATGCAATTAAATCAAAGCATCTAGTTGACGAAAAAGAAATTAATA
>NZ_AKIK01000170.1:0-735 GCF_000309465.1 Poinsettia branch-inducing phytoplasma str. JR1 | reverse complement strand
TTTAAGTAATAATATGTATAATAAAATTCATAAAAATTTATACTTTTTTAAAGAAAATTAGCAAAAAATATACGCTTTTTTTATTTAAAAAGAAATTTAATATGACAGAATTGCAATGGATTTATGACAAACATGGTTTTGATAGACAAGAAACACACATTTCCAAATGCGAACATCGTGGGACCAAAATATCTAATAAAAATTTGCGTTGTTCCTTTTTTTTAGACAACTTTTGTCTCTAAAATTGTTCTATCGCGAAGATTCTTACCTTCTGATTTTGCCATCATTTTAAACAAAACTTCACTTACCATCATCTTTTTTAAATCTTCTTTTAAAACTTTTATTTTATCTTCTTAAGTGGGTTTTTATTGATTATTATCATTTATTCTAGAATTTTGTCTGTTTGGAGAACTCTTAGTATCTGCAAAAGCCTTTAAAGGTCCTTTTGATAACACTAAAAAAATAAACTTAATAACAAAATACGAGTGTATGTTTTTATCAAGTTTAATGGTTTTTTTCTAAAACGCTTATTTGGCATAGAATATTTTTTTCTCCTTTAAATAAACTATATAAAAAATTATATCCTTTTGAATTTAATTATTTTTTTAACCAATAAATCAACAAAAATTTTTTCACTTTTTTTCCTGAAGAGGACTGTTTTTCTTTCTTAAAAGAAAAAACATGCTTTTTTTAAAGAAATATTATGATATAATTAGTAAACATTATATATAATAT
>NZ_AKIK01000171.1:0-2414 GCF_000309465.1 Poinsettia branch-inducing phytoplasma str. JR1 | reverse complement strand
ATATTTATTTTATCATTTTTTTATTAATCTTTTATTATAAAAAGTTTGTGAAAAAAGCAAAAAAGTTAATTTAACACTAAAAAAATTTTCATACAAATCTTTAAGAGTAATTGACTTTTTTGAAAAATAAAAATGATTATAAAGAGTGATTCTCAGGCATATACATGTTATTACTTTTGCCTTCATAATCTTTAATAGAAACCACAACTGCACCAGTTGTTATAATAACAAAAGTGATAGAAGCAGAATTCAGAATTGCTTGTCTAATTTGTTCTAGTAGGGTCTATAATGCCTTTTTGTAATAAATTGGCATAAACGCCTTCTTTAGCATCAAAAACGCAATTTTCTTTTTGTTTCAATTGTTCTTTAACTATGGTAAAACCATCAAAACCAGCATTTTCTGCTATTTGATAAGTAGATAAGTAGGAACCAATAGACTTTCTAAAACGATATTAATGCCTTTTTGCACATCAACGTTAGAATCAACCAATTTATCTTTTAATTCTTGATAAATTTCTACTAAAACTTTTCCACCACCAACTACAATACCTTCAGTAATAGCCGCTTGAGTAACATTTAAAACGTCTTCAATTCTTAATTTTTTTCTTTTAATTCGTTTTTGGTTATATCACCCACTTTAATAACCGCTATTCCGCCTTTAATAGATTAACAAACCAAATAATTATTACAAGTGGGACAAAAATTAACAGATTTAAACCTTAATTATGAAAAATGTGAACCAAGTGAAATTATTGATATTAAAACTAAAGATAATATTCCTCCAGATTGCATCAAATATCGTTCTATGAAATATTATATTCCGCAAAAAAACTCTCCAATACCAAATATAAGGTCAACCAATGGTTTTGGTTTTTAAATCAAGAGATTCTCATTTATTGCCTCAATTAGTCGTTATAACGCTTAAAACTGTTGATTTAATGCAAGAATTAGACCAAATTAAATTAAATTTAGAATAAAAAAAGATAAATAAGAGGTTTTATTAAAAAACCTATTATTTTTTTACATCTTAAAGAAATGCTTTTTTTAAAAAAGATTACCGATTAAGAGAAAAAACATTCTTTTTAAAAAAATTGATCAATAATTCCATTTACACGTTGAAATTATTTTTTTATCTGTTAAAATTAAACATAGATACAATAATTATAAATAGGTAATTAATGTATATTTATGCATTGTTAAAAGTATTATTTTTCCATATTTTATTTTTATATAAATAAAATAACAATGATCAATTTAAGAAATACTGAAATAATAAGTATTTCTTGTAAAGGTTTTTTAATCAAAAAACCTTTAAAATTCTTGTCTTATGAATTAAACAAGACCGCAAAAGACCAAAAGGAGGTTATCATCATGAATAAATATGAAGTAATGTATATTTTACAACCTAATTTAGAAGACAAAAATGTAAAAAAAATTATTGATAACGTTAATGGTATTTTTACAAAAGAGGGTAAAGTTACAGAATTGAAAGAAATGGGGTTAAAAGAATTAGCTTATCCTATTCAAAAATTCAACAAAGGTTATTATGTTTGGTTATTAGCTGATGCTAACAGCACAGTTGTAGCTGAATTTACTCATATAGCTAATATATCTGAAGAAATAATGAGATATATGGCAATTAAATTAGAGGATAATAATTAAAATGATTAATAAAGTAGTTTTAGTAGGTAGAATTACAAAAGATCCAGAATTACGTTTTGTTAATGGCGATATTCCTTTAGTGCGCTTTAATTTAGCAGTTAATAGGTCTTTTACTAACTCTGAAGGAGTTAGAGAAACTGATTTTATTCGTTGTGTTGTTTGGAATAAACAAGCAGAAAATTTAGCTAAATATATTACTAAAGGTGCTTTAATCGGCATTGAAGGTAAAATTAAAACTAGCGTTTTTGACAATGGTACGGATAAAAAACAATTCACAACAGAAATTCAATGTGATTCTATTCAGTTTTTAGAATCTAGAAAAAAAAAAGATAATGACAGTGATTATTCCCAGAATTCAGCAGCAGAAGAGTTTAATATTGATGAAGATGATAAATTCCCTTTTTAATTTAACTAAATAACGATAATGTAAGGAAGTATTAAAAGATTATGCAATCAGGTAAAAAAAAATTTTTTAAAAAACGTCGTAAAGTATGTTACTTTACTCAAAACAAAGTGACTAGAATCGATTTTAAAGATGTAGAATTATTAAATAAATTTGTCACTAATAGAGGCAAAATTTTACCAAGTAGAACTACTGGAACATCTGCTAAATGGCAAAGACGTTTAGCGATAGCTATCAAAAGAGCTCGTCACATGGCTTTAATGCCTTTTGTAATACAATAATCATATAAAAATAAAACAAGTTGATAATGCTTGTTTTATTTTTTATATTGAGAATTTATTATTTTTAC
>NZ_AKIK01000172.1:0-3886 GCF_000309465.1 Poinsettia branch-inducing phytoplasma str. JR1 | reverse complement strand
ATATTTTTTAAAATATATTTAAAAAATAATGAAAAAACCCCTTTTAATTATAACATAATTAAAAGGGGAACTAATTATTTATCTCTCGGTATCGACTTTTTTTAAGCAAAACTGATGAAAATATTTTGTTAATTTTTTTAAAGTATATTTTTGTGGTTTTTTAGACTCTTTTAATCTTTAATGATAAAAATTGTTGATGATGGTTTTTTAACGATTTAAAATGGGAAAAATCTTAAAAAGCCTTATTGAATAACAGATAAATCTTCATTCCTAGAAAAAAATCATTTTTACTATAATGAAAAAACGTTTGTAAGTTGTTTCATTATAGTAAATTTTCCAAGCCTTCTTTGTTAATGGTTTCTTTTTTTAACAATTCATGAGCTATTTTGTCTAATAAAGACTTATTTTCAACAATAATTTGACGCGCTTTTTCTAACGAGTCATTCACTATTTTTTTAATTTCTACATCAACAGCTTGTTTATCCGAAAAAATGGAATCTTGCGTAGGTCACTAAATCAGACATTCCTAATTTAGTGACCATTTGAGTCGCTATTTGGGTAACATATTTGAAATCGCTATAAGTTTCGTCAGATATATCGTTAAACATTAATTCTTCGGCCACTCTACCACCTAAAAAAGTTGTAATTTGCATCAACATCCTGTTTTTAGAAGAAAAAAGAGTCTCTTTTTCAGACATCATTAAATTATAACCACCTGCATTTCCACGCGGAATAATTTGTTGTTTTAATTTTTTAATAATTGGGCTGTTTTTCTCTTCTGCAGAAAGCAAAAAGTCCAATTCTTATTCCCAAACAAAAGTTTGTTTTTACTTTTGTTCTAAAATTTCTTTTAAATGCGTATATTTCAATAATTTTAAAAAACTAATAAATTGTATTTTAAAGATATTCACATTTCACCTTTTTTAATAAAATTATAACATAATAAAAGCAGATGTTTTGGGTTAGCTCAAAAAATGAAAAAGAGTTCTAAATTATGCAAAAGGTTCTTTTTTCGTCGTTTAATTAACGAAAGAAAAAACATTATTTAAGCTTTAAAAATTTTTTTAAGAAGGTAAAGGCTTAAAAGAGGGATTAAAGCAGCCATAGTCCAAACCACAATTTGATAAGAAGAGATGTTTTTTTCTTTTTTTTCAGAAACTAAGGAAAAGTTCGGTTGAGGATCTATTTTCTTTGATGGATCAATTATGGTCTCTAATTTATTAACCTTGAAAAGGTTATTTTCTTGCAAAAAAGGCGGCAACACCAGAGGGATTGTTTCTTCTCTTTCAAAAAGTTGATCATTTTCTAAATCATGGATAATTTCTTCTAAAAGAGGCTTATTGGCTTGGATTAAAATTTTACTTTGTTCTTGAAAAAAATTTATAATCCCTAAATACTTCTCTTTACCTTCCTCTTGGGGAGTTATTTGAGCTAAAAAGCGCTTATATTCAGGTTTTTGATGTTTTTGCAAGTCTTTTATTAATCGTTGTACTTTCTGCAAATCTTCAGAAGCATGGAAACTTTGATATTTATTATCCAATAGCGTTTGTTCTGCCATAGTACCGCTTAAAGAATAAAAAATTTGGTGAATTAAATTATCCGTTCGCCAAACAACATTTTTTCCTCCTTTTTCTGAATTTAACACAGTTAAACAATTATGACAAACTTTCGAACCTGCTGGAGGTTGTTTTTCTGCCTCTTTGTTCAATGAACCATCTAGAGGAGAATTAAAAACCATTTCGACCAGAATATGACCGGCTTGATGAAATAATATATTTTTTTGATATATTGACCAAGATAATTCCGGATGAAGACGAGTCAGTTTCAGGAAATGCATGCTTTCTTGGATTTTTTCTAAAGTAACTTTTCTTTCCGACATTTGTTGGTTAGAAACAGACAATAAATCTAAAAGATGTTCTAAATCTTGGTGCTCCCAATCTGCAGTATTATTGGCGATATAACGCATTAAAGTTAAATCATCCTCTAAAACTTTTTTACCCTTTATTTTTATAAATTTATATCTTTCGCCTAAACTCCATAAATTAAAAGGTATGTCAATGACAAAAAGTTTCTCACATGTAGGAAACAAAGGTTTTTGCATCTTTTTTACTTGATTAACGTTGCCAATAATTAAAAAAGAACGTGTTTTTTGCATTTTTTTTAAAACAGTCAATAAATGGGTCATAAAAGGTTCTTCAGGCGGAAAAAGATCCATTTTATCAACGAACAAAATAGAACGTTCAGAAGGAATAAGACTAGCTAATTGGTTTAAATCAGAATCATCTTTCTTCTGTTGAAAACTTAAAAATAAAGCATCAACTGAAACATAATAAAAAGGTATTTTTAATTGTTTCGCTATCAATTCCACTAATTGTTGCTTATCATCAGTACGTTGGCCGTATAACAAAATACCATCAGCAGGTAGAACCTCTGATTTAACAAAATGTTCTAAATAACGTAATAAAAGCTTTTTTTCTATTGTATGGTTGATAATATCTTTCTTCCAAGAGAAAGAACTTTCTTTAAAAGCGGCGGATCGGAAAACTACGATTTCTTGTATAGAAATTTCTAAAGATAAATTTTCTATATCTATTTCTTCGGTTTCTAAGGGAGAAAAAGTCTTATGCAGATAAACCCCTAAAATATCAGGATAAACAGAAGGAATCGTTTTTTCCATGCTTAAAATGTTGGCATTATAAGAAGGATTAGCGGTGTTTATTTTAAAATTAGGGACTATGAATTGACGTTGGTTTAAATATTCTTGCATTTTAAAAGCGACATTATCCAGAGGATTTAGATAAACATCTGTGATTTGGGGCACAGAGACTGGCAAAAATAAATTTTGATTTTTAGCTAAAAAAGCATTATAAGTAGGTAAAATGCGCTCTCTTACTTTTTGAGGTGACATAACAAGGTGAAAAATAACCGCATTATGGAGACGATATAAAGGAAAGACGATCCTTTCTAAATATTCTTGATAATTGTCCGTCGGAATACTAGTTATAAATTTTTGCCAGTTTTGTTTGACCTCTTGAAATACAAGAGATACGGTGGATACTACTTCTTCCGAAAAATCCAAGACCATTTCTGTTAATAAATGGTCTATATCAGGAATAATATCGTGGATATTTAACATCATTTCTGCAGTTTCTTGTTTAGAAGATAAAAAAGGTTTAGTTCTTCTTGTGCGTCTATTTTTGGGAATAAATTTGGTTTTTTTAATTTTAGAGAAAGATGATCTAATCTTGTTCATTGTAAAAAGTGCTCTAGAAATTGGCGCTCCCCTAAAAGAGAATGCTTTTTGGGGATGAAAAAAAAATAAAACACTCAGGCATAAAATCAATAATGTTTTGATAATGATGAATTTATTAAAATATAATCTTGAGGAATTGTTATTTAATGTGAGTTGATAAAACCTTTCTTTTGAATAATAATTATATAAAACAATTATCCAATAATATTTTACTCTTTTCCTCCTTTATTTTTATCTGAAAATGATAAAAAAGAAAAAACTTTATTAACACTTTTAATTCCTTTTTTTCGTTATAAAAATTTTTTAAAGAGATTAAGTTATCTTTAGAGATGTCTTAAAATTTTTAATCCTGAAAAACTTTATTTTGGTAAAATAATCTTTTAAAGGGTGTTTTTTTTAGTTTCACAAAGAGTCCAAAAAAAGACCATTTAACAAGCGAATTAAACCTATATTATCCCTTTATAAGAGTTAAAAACACTGATAAATCATAAAAAATAATTATTTCCAAAAATAAAAAACAGAAATCCTTTATAATAAGATTATAAGAAATCATTTAAAATATATTAAATGTTTTATAATTATAAGTGCGAACGATGAAAAGATATATTATAAAATTTTTAATATATAATTAAT
>NZ_AKIK01000173.1:0-2522 GCF_000309465.1 Poinsettia branch-inducing phytoplasma str. JR1 | reverse complement strand
AAAATAAATAGTTAAAATTAATTTTAAAGAAAAGAAATATAAAATATGAATTTTGAAATAAAAAAAGAAGTTTTATTGCATTTTTTACTCCAAATTCAAAAAATACTTCCTACAAAAACTTTTTTCCCAGTTTATTATAATATTAAAATAGAAATTCAAGAAGATGTTTTGTTTTTAGAAGTCATTAACATGAATATGGCAGCAAGATTAGAAATAAAAGATGAAAGTTTAAAAGTTAAAAAAACCGGTTCTTTAATTGTAATCGGAAAATATTTTATTGATATTATTAAAAAAATTTATTCACCTCTTATCAAGATTTCTTCTATGGATAATAAGTTATTAGTTATCAAAACTTTACCTTCTTCTGAATATAAATTAAAAATGATGAATTTTAAGGATTTCCCTTCTATTGATTTCGCTTTTAATTTTGAAAAATTTTTCCTTTTAAAAATTGATTTTTTAAAGAAATTAATTAAAGAAGCTGTTATTGTAACTTCTAAGGACAAACAAAAAATTATTTTAACAGGAGTTAATTTAATTTATAAAAAACCTTTTTTAACCGCTTTATCAACTGATTCTTTTCGCATAAGTCAAAAAAGAATAGAATTGAATTTAGATTATCCTGATTTTAATATCGTTGTTCCTAGTAAAAGTTTAGAAGAAATGAATAAACTTTTAGAACAACAAAAAGATGAAAGTATTAAAATAGCCATTAACGAACAAAAACTTTTTTTATATTCTGAATCTTTATTGTTTCAAACAATTCTTCTTCAAGGTAATTTCCCTTTGATGCAACAAATTAAAGAAGAAAATTTTTCTTCTTTTGTCAAATTAAAAAAAGAAGATTTAACTAAAACATTAGAAAGATTATCCTTATTTTTACCTAAAGAAGAAAATATTTTCAATAATATTGTTCATTTAAATATTGATCAAAATAAAAAAATAGAAATTTTTTCCGGAAGTGAAGAAATAGGAAACGCATCAGAAGAAATTTTACTTTTAGAAGACAAGGTCGAAGAAAATATCAAAACAGCCTTTAATGTGAAGCATTTAGAAGAAATTTTAAAAGTTTTTCCCACTAAAGAAATAAAAATTCATTTTGATAATTCGTCCAAACCTTTTATTATTTCTAGCGAAGAAGATAAAACGCTTTTATATTTAATTTTACCATTTTTATAAAATAATTGTTTTTAATGTAAAAGCAATTATTTTTTTACTTTTTGACAATTATTTATTCAAAAAAATTCAAAAAAGAGAGGAAAAAGAAAGATGAAAAATTTAAAAAAAGAAGATTTAGAAATTTATGAATTAATAAAAAAAGAAACTCAAAGACAAGAAGAACATATAGAGTTGATTGCTTCAGAAAATTATGTTTCTGAAGCCGTTTTGGAAGCTCAAGGGAGCGTTTTAACTAATAAATATTCTGAAGGTTATCCGCAAAAAAGATATTATCATGGTTGTGATTATGTTGATGAAATTGAAAACATAGCGATTGAAAGAGTTAAAAAATTATTTAAAGTTAAATATGCTAATGTTCAACCTCATTCAGGTTCACAAGCTAATATGGCTGTTTTTCAATCTTTATTAAAACCTAATGATACTATTTTAGGGATGTCGTTAAACGCTGGTGGTCATTTAACTCATGGTTCAAAAGTTAGTTTTTCTGGTAATTTTTTAAAATCATTTAGTTATGGTGTTTCACCAGATAACGAAATAATTGATTACGAAGAAGTTAGAAGAATAGCGCACGAAACCAAACCTAAATTAATTATCGCGGGAGCTTCTGCTTATTCTAGAACTATTGATTTTCAAGAGTTTAAAAAAATAGCTGATGAAGTTAATGCTTATTTAATGGTAGATATGGCGCATATTGCTGGTTTAGTGGCGGCTGACTTACATCCTTCTCCTTTTTTAGCTAATGCTGATATTGTCACTTCTACTACTCATAAAACTTTAAGAGGTCCAAGAGGAGGAATAATTTTAACCAATAATGAAGAAATAATTAAAAAAATTAATAAAGGCGTTTTTCCGGGCATTCAAGGAGGGCCTTTAATGCATGTTATCGCCGCTAAAGCGGTTGCCTTTAAAGAAAATTTAAAAGATGATTTTATTGTTTATCAGCAACAAATAGTTAAAAATGCAAAAGTTTTAGCCAATGCTTTAAAAGAATTAGGTTATCGTTTGGTTAGTCAAACAACTGATAATCATTTAATACTTATTGATTTGAAGCATAAAAACCCTTTTTTAAATGGTAAATTAGCAGCAGATGCTCTTTATAAGGCTAATATAACTGTTAATAAAAATTCTATTCCTTTTGATAAAGAAAAAATTTCTTTAACTAGCGGAATCAGAATAGGAACGCCGGCTATGACGACAAGAGGATTAAAAGAAAAAGATTTTGTTCAAATTGCTCATTTAATTGACCGAGTTTTAAATAATTATGAAAATGAAGAAGTTTTGAAAGAAGTTAAAAAAGAAGTATTGATGATAACAAAAAAATTCCCTTTAAAGAAAAATTAAAT
>NZ_AKIK01000174.1:0-1036 GCF_000309465.1 Poinsettia branch-inducing phytoplasma str. JR1 | reverse complement strand
ACGACGCTCTTCCGATCTTGCTAGCATTATCTAAATCAAATTATGCTTTTACTCCTGATAATTACACAAAAGATTCTTTTTCGCAACATCCACAAAAAGGATGGAAACATGAAGGAGGGAATATTTTTTCTTCTGATTCTAGATCTTTTCAAGGAATACATGATTTAGAAACGGTTCCTTGTAAATCTTATCAAGAATTTTTAAATAATAAGCAATTAGCAAAAGATGGAGTTTTGTTTGCTTCTAGTTTTTTTCCTATTATTGGCAATGTTGCAGGTGCAATAGATTTTGTAACAGATGTTAGCGGGTTACAAGATGCATTTTTGAATGATAAAGAACAACATATTGCTATGTTAAATGCTATGGTAGAACAATATTCTAAAGACTATCCAGAAAAATGTTTTTTCTTTTTTAATTTAAATGATTTAGATAATGTAAAAGATATAGATATTTCTTTTTGTGATTGCGATATGTTTTCTCTTGATTTAGAAAATTTTTTAAATAATTGGGTTAGAATAAGTGATAATTTTAAGGATAGACTAATGAAAGATAAAATTAAAAAAATAGTAATGAAAAAAACAAATCATAAAATAGGACATAAAATAGCACAAACTGCTTTAAAAAAAGCGTCTAAAAGAAACTTAGGAAGATTTATGGGAAAATTTTTTGTTCCAGGATTGGCAAATGCTTATGATAAAGCAGAACAAATATATGAATTTGAAAGTAATATTAAGAAAAGAATTAAATTTGACATTAAAAATAATAATAATGAAAAAACATTCGGATTCGCTATCCATTTTCCTTCAGATCAAGAAATAGAGATTTATGAAATAATAAAAAAAAGCGATAATAAACAATATTCAGGATTAGTTGCAAAAGTTAATATTTCTAATTCAGATCATATGTTAATCAGTATTTTAACTGTTAAGCGATCTGACTGCTCTCCTAAAAATATACCTATTTATTGTGGTAAATTAAAGATTTAAGTTTTTTCTTCATAAAATTACAATTAACATTTTTTGATTTTTATTAATTA
>NZ_AKIK01000175.1:0-1401 GCF_000309465.1 Poinsettia branch-inducing phytoplasma str. JR1 | reverse complement strand
AAATATTTTTTTCTTTAAAATATCTTTTTTTATTAAAAACACCGAAAAAACATCTTTTTATTATTTGGAAGTAAAATAGATCTTTTCTTTCTTTGGAAACGGTATTTTACCTTACTGAAAAGATTATTTTTTTCATTAATTTTTTCCTTAAAAGTCGTTATTTTATGAACTCGGTCGAAAAAAATTGTTTCATAACGCTAAAAATACTATATAATAAAATTGTTTTAAATAATATGTTTTTTTGACATAAACATATTATTAATAGAATAAATTTTTTCTTCCATAAGAAACAAAAATTAAAATTGAAAAAAATTTTATTTTGATTTTAGCTATTCTATGCAAATATTATAGGAGAATAATAAAAAGTTATGAAAATGAATATTTTTAAACCTAATAAAAAAAACTTTTATATTATTTCGATTTTAATTTTAACAGCGGTGATTTTTTTATTAATTATTTCTACTGCTTTCGCTTTCGACAAAGCAAAAGATGAAATTGCGGATGAAATTAAAGGAAAAACTAATGAAATTAAGGAAAAAACTAATAAAAAAATAAATGAAGTATTAGATCAACAATCAAAACAAACATCGCAAAAAAGAGATGAAGTGTTCAATAAATTATTGGAAAAAATGGATAATTTAGAAAATTCCCTTACTAAAGAATTAATTCCTAAATATTTAGAGCAATTAACCAAAAAAGCGGAAAGCAAAATAGAATCTTTCAATACTCAAGAAATCACTCAAAAAATATTGGTTATTTTAGACCAAAAAGTAAAAGCTTTAGCGGATGATTTCACTAAAACACTACAAACAGCGATTGACAATTTAGGTCAAAGTATTGAAAAAGATAAAAAATCATTAATGGATAATATTGCAGGCAAAATCGACTCATGGAATAAAGACCTTGAAAAAGATAAAAAACAAATTATTGAAAAAATTTCTACAGCATTAGATAATTTAGAACAAGCTACTAAAACAGCTAAGGATAAAATGGAAAATATTGAAGATAATATTCATGTGAAAGGAATTGTGGAAAGTTTAAAAACAAGTATTAATCAATTGCCGCCTCAATTAAGTCACAAAATAAAAGATTTGATAAAGGAGAGTTTGCCGACATGGTTAAGGGGGTAAAACTCCAGACAACAAAAACTCCAATGTTGACGCCAATGAAAACAATTCTGCTTTACCAGCCGTCACCTCCAACTCTTCAGTTGGCAAAATAATGTCGTTGTTTGGTTCGTCGTGGTGGAATTCATAAAAAGATCAATTTATAATTCCTTTTTATAAAACTAAAACCGTTCTTTTTATAACGGTTTTTTTGCTAAATTGCTTTATATAATTTGATATTTATAAAAAGAGTAATATTATCATTTTCTTTGTTAATATTAGAATTAAAATAATT
>NZ_AKIK01000176.1:0-1151 GCF_000309465.1 Poinsettia branch-inducing phytoplasma str. JR1 | reverse complement strand
TTTATCTTTTTTATAAAAACAACAAAAATAGGCAAAGGAGTTTGAACAGATGAAAAAAAATATTTTTGCTATCCCCGCTCTTAAAGTAACATTAAACCAAAATAGTTGGCAATGGTTTCAACATCGGAAAAAGTTTATCAATGCTTCCGAAGTAGGCACTATCATGGGTTTAAATCCTTATGAAACCAAAGAGGATTTGCTTTTTAAAAAAGTGTTTGGGAGTGATTTTATTACTAATGAGGCTGTTGAACATGGCAAAAAAACTGAACCAAAAGCAAGAAATTTTTATTGTTTTTGTCATGGGTTAAAATATGTTCCCGCCGTTTTTACCAGAGGTTTAATGTCCGCTTCTTTGGATGGTTATAACGAAGAAACCAAGACTTTACTAGAAATCAAATGTCCTTTAAATCCCGATGGTGCGAGTTGGCAAGATTTTTTTAAAACACAAACAATACCTCCATATTATTGGGCCCAAATACAAGCTCAACTTTATTGTAGTGATTTAGAAAAAGGTTATTTTTTTGTTTTCGTGAATGACAAACTTTTCCGAAATCAAGAAGTTTTTTTAGATAAAACCTTTATAGCGAAAATGCTCATTGAAGCGGAATCTTTTCAGCAAGAATTAGAAAAAAGCAGACAGATGGTTGATTTAGCTCGTTTAGCTGAAAAAGATAAATAAAATTTACAAAAAATTTCAAAAAATTTCAAAAAATCATTATAAGAAAAAAGGATATTCATATGTTACAAAAAATATTTTTATTAACTTTAGATAATTGTGCCAATTGTGATCAATTAAAAAACATCTTATACAAAGCATATCCGCAATATTTAAAACACATTCAAATTATTACTAGACAACAGACCGAAACATTTAATAAACTAGTTAGGGAATATAATATTAAAAAAGCACCAGCTTTAATTAACGATAACAAAGACACTATTTTAAGGGCAGAAAAACTGGATATGATAGATGCCTTCTTAAAAGAGAATATTTCTTTACCAAGCGAGGAGCTTTAAAAAAATAAATATAAATAATAAATTAAAAAAGAAAGAGGAATCAAAAAAATGGCTAAAAAAAACAAAAAAAAAGACATGACTGAGAATAATGTCACCACCACATGTTCTAAAAAAAATTTAATCAAAGAAATCGC
>NZ_AKIK01000177.1:0-645 GCF_000309465.1 Poinsettia branch-inducing phytoplasma str. JR1 | reverse complement strand
GATAGGAAATTATTTTTTTAGTCTAGAAAAGAAAAAGACTAACTATTAAGTTAGTCTTAAAGAATTTTTAAAAAGCAAAAAGTGTCTAAACTTTTGGAACAGTTCAAACGTTCCCTATTTAACATATTGGTGATTAGAAGAGTGAGATTTTTTGCCAGAAAAATCACATCAAAAATCACTAACATCATGACGAACGCGATAACTAATAAAAGTTTCCAATGTTATTTCGGTACTTTTATTCATATCATATTCAAACATAGCTTTTTGCGTGATAGAATAACCTTCCAACATTAAATTATGATAATGAATTGTATTTGGTCTATGACGAAATCGTTTAAGTATTTTTCTAATCTGTTTTTGAAAAGAATATAAAAATGTTTCGTTGAGTTTGGTATAGGTTTTATTTTTTAATGATTATTTTTTTGTTTTTTTAATTTTAAAAATAAAGAGATAACTTTTTAAACCTAAAAAAAGCCTTCTTTTTTAAGTATGAAACATGTTTTTTTCAAAGAAAATTCAT
Organism: Poinsettia branch-inducing phytoplasma str. JR1; assembly: GCF_000309465.1. Taxonomy (NCBI): domain Bacteria; kingdom Bacillati; phylum Mycoplasmatota; class Mollicutes; order Acholeplasmatales; family Acholeplasmataceae; genus Candidatus Phytoplasma; species Poinsettia branch-inducing phytoplasma. The sequence continues at coordinate 125 of NZ_AKIK01000177.1, read as the reverse complement.
AATTGAGTAAACAAATATGATAAAATAAAATTTTATGATGTATTTGTGAATTTATAAAAAAAACTTTTTTATAAACTTTCAAAATCAGAATAAATTAATTTAATTTTGTATTGTTGCAAGATCGG
>NZ_AKIK01000178.1:0-780 GCF_000309465.1 Poinsettia branch-inducing phytoplasma str. JR1 | reverse complement strand
GAAGCTACCAAGCTCTCTAAAAAGAAAGGTTTACTTACTATTTTGTGAGGATAAACAAAGCGGAATTAGAAAACACAGATCTAAAAGAAAATTGCATATTTAATTTTATAATGCTTTATATATTAAAATACATTGTTTTGCGTTCAATTTTCGTTGTTTAAGTGTTTAAATAACAACCAACTTAAAAAATTTAAAATTTTAGTTGTATATCAATCATCTTTTAATTCTCTTAACCATAAATCAATAATCTTTTAAATCTTTATCTATAAATCCATCATCTCTTAATTCTTTTTCTATAAATTCAGCATTTCTTAATTATTAAGATGTATATGAATTCAATATATTACAAATCTTTTAATTCTTTAACTGTATATCCAGCATCTTTTAATTCTTTATCTGTAAAGTCAGCTATATATTTTAATTCTTTAGCTGTATATCCAGTATCTTTTAATTCTTTAGCTGTATACCCAGCAATTTTTAAATCACTAGATATAAATCCAGCATCTTTTAATTCTTTAGCTGTATATCCACTACCTCTAAAATCTTTCATTTTAAGGCAACCAACATCTCTTAATTCCTTAGCTGTATATCCAGCATCTTTTAATTCTTTAACTGTATATCCAGTATCTATTAATTTTTTAGCTGTATTAAAAGTATCATATAATTCTTCAGCTTTAATTCCAGCATCTCTTAAATTTCGAAGTGAAAATTCGGTATTTAATATTTCTTTAGCTGTAAATCCACCATCTCTTAATTCTCTTGCTGTATAACCAGCATCTC
>NZ_AKIK01000179.1:0-479 GCF_000309465.1 Poinsettia branch-inducing phytoplasma str. JR1 | reverse complement strand
TTTAAATTTACTTAATCGTTTTAAATAAGTTGTTTGTTGTAATTCTTGTTTGGCTTTTGATAAAAGTTCTAAATATTGTTTGCTATCTTGAATCATTTTGGAAATAAAGACTTTATTAGGATAAATCCGCACAACATGATAATCAGTATCATGAAAATAAACTAAGAAATAAGCAAATTTTGTTTGGGAACAATAAAGTTGACATTGAACTTGGGCCCAATAGTTAGAGGGGACTTCTTTGTTTGAAAAAAAGCCATTCCATGATATTGATATGTTGTTATTTTCATCACGATAAGGACATTTAATTTCTAAGAGAGTGTTGGTTTGTTGATTATAACCATCTAAGGAAGCGGAAAACATTTTTTCTTTGTCATCCGTAAAGATAGTATCAGGATAAGTTAATTTAGTTGTTTTTTCGAAGAAAGCGCGAGCTATAGGTTCGGTTTTATTGCCATGTTCAGTGTATTTGTTGCTTGTGA
>NZ_AKIK01000180.1:0-258 GCF_000309465.1 Poinsettia branch-inducing phytoplasma str. JR1 | reverse complement strand
CGATTTCTTGGAAGGTTTGGGTTGCCATTTCAAAGTGATAAACTAAGGTTTTTTTGGTGCCACTACGATTCTTTTTGATATTGACTTCAATGATTTTTTGATTTTCATTGTTATTAGAATCTAAATAGAGTTGATTGAAGGTTGAATTATATATATTTAAAGGTTTTTCTTGCTCTTTGGATAGTTTGGTTTGGAATTCAGACATCATTAAGACGATATCTGAGTTAGTTTCAATTCCGCCACTTCCTTTTAAAGCGG
>NZ_AKIK01000181.1:0-407 GCF_000309465.1 Poinsettia branch-inducing phytoplasma str. JR1 | reverse complement strand
AAATGATTGTTATTTTTATATGGGAAAAATTAACTACTTTAATTTATCCTTTAAAATTATTTAGTTCTTTATTTGGTTTTTTAATTGAAGGATTAAAAGTTTTTATTTCTATAAATGATAAATTATTAGAATTATTAAAAAATTTTTCTAATTTGTTAGAGGTTGTTACAAAATTAACTCTTACTAGTTTGGCCGCTGTTGTTTCAACAGCTGGTTTGACAAAAATATTTTCTGCTTTGGTTTCTGCTATTCCTGTTGTTGGGACTTCTGTTAAAGCATTTTTTGATGAATTATCAGAAAAAACTTATTTAATGCTTAGTTATACTGTTAATATTTTTTCTAAAATTGTTTCTTTTATTTTTAATATTTTTGTTTTAGTTATTAATGGATTATTTAAAATTGTTTTA
>NZ_AKIK01000182.1:0-1040 GCF_000309465.1 Poinsettia branch-inducing phytoplasma str. JR1 | reverse complement strand
TTAACCCCGTAAAACAATATATTACTTTATATACAGAACCCATGAATACTAAGTAATAACCAATTAACTAATCATTTAAAAAAGGAGTTCTATTAAATTTACTTTTATTTTATTAACTGAAATTTTTTTATAATAAAAATAGGTTAATAAAATAAAGAAGGGACTTCTTTTTTTACTTATTATAACGAACAAACAACATCATTACGATTTAAATACCAAATTAAAGGTTATTTTTACGAAAAAAGAAGGTTTCTTAAGCAACCAACAAATTCAAGCCAAATATAAGATCAAAAATAAAACTCAAATATATCAATGGATGATGTGGTTTGATAAGCAGCAACTTCATCGCCTACAACAACCCAAAGGTAAACAATATAAATATAGTAAAGGTATTTATGCAAATAAAAACTAAGTAGCCCTACAAGCTTTTAAAACCGCTATTAAAAAAAAATTAGGTGCTAACCCGAAAAAAAATAAAAAACTTTATTTTGCTATTATTCGAGAATATAAAGAAAAAATCCCTTTAAACCAACTTTTAAGATGGTTAGGTTTAGCCAAAACAACTTATTATCGCTGGTTAAAACAAATTTTTAAACCACAATTCTTAACCCCCGTAGAAAACGCGATTATTAAAATATGCAAGAGAAATCGTCGTTTTGGTAAATTTATTTTAGGTTATCGTAAAGTTCACCATAAATTGATCAAAATAGGTTTTAAAATAAACCCTAAAACTGTTTTAAAAAAAATGAAACAGTTTTATTTGTTATGCCAAACTATTAAAAACAAATATAGAAAACATATTCTTAAAAAACCACCTCTTACGGATTTAAATTTATTACAAAATAATTTTTATGCTTCTGGACCTTATGAGAAGTTATGCACTGATATTACTACTTTAATCTATGGGCCTAATTATGACAAAAAACTTTATTTATCAGCGATTATGGATTTATATAATCGAGAAATTATCGCTTATACTATAGCTGATAAACAAGATCTTTCTTTAGTTATGAATAGTTTAGAACAGTTAAAACCGCTTC
>NZ_AKIK01000183.1:0-439 GCF_000309465.1 Poinsettia branch-inducing phytoplasma str. JR1 | reverse complement strand
ATAGAAATATAACCCTTATGAGCTAAAAAAATAGCAATAGGAATAACAACACCTAAAACAGGTAAAAGCCAATACATACAAAAACTACCTAATGTTAATTTATTTCTTCGATAACTACTTCTTCGATAACTATTTCCTCGATAACTTCTTCTTCTAGACATGTAAAATCTCCTTTTATTTAAATTTTATTTAAATAGAAAAACAACTTTATTCACTTATCACCTACTCTTTCAAGTTATAATTGTTTTTTTTGATGTTTTTATTGATTTTATCCTAAGAAATTAATGACTTTTTAAGAATATAATCATCTTTTAAAAAAATTTTCTATTTTAAATCAGACAAAATTAAAATTTTCTTTTATAATTAAAATGAATTTTTTTAACAAAAAACAAAAGAAAAAGATAAAAGAATATTTTTTTTATGTTAATATAAAATTAAT
>NZ_AKIK01000184.1:0-380 GCF_000309465.1 Poinsettia branch-inducing phytoplasma str. JR1 | reverse complement strand
TGAAAAAATAAATAACACTGCCTCCAACAGTAACAGTGAAAATAATTTTACAAATTTCTTTTAATTTATTCCATAAACCCTCATCAGGATCTCTTAATTTTTGAGCAGTAAGAGACAAAACATTATCTTTAACAAAATTAAATAATTTCTCAAAAATATCTTTAAAAAAATTTAAAATATCTATTAAAAAATCAAATACATCCCTCCAAAAAAGAAAACAAATACATTATCGAAGAGCATCCAAATAAAAGTAAGATGTCATATTTGTTAAACTATATCTTACCCTAAACTAACTTAGAGGTTCTCCACTTAAGCCCCCTAAAAGAAGCCTAACAAAGAGAAGCCCAAAGAAAATGAGTCCATAGATGCTAAGGCAACAC
>NZ_AKIK01000185.1:0-244 GCF_000309465.1 Poinsettia branch-inducing phytoplasma str. JR1 | reverse complement strand
TACTAATTGAGGCGCAATTCCTTTATATTTTTGGGAAAAAATGGAACTGCTTACTTCAAAAAAAGGGAGATTAGTTTCTTTGGCTAAGGCTCTGGCTAAGGTTGTTTTACCTGTACCAGGGATACCATACATTAAGATACCTAAGGGCGAATCAACCTCGCCAATATTGGTATAGTTTTCTTTGTTATTAAGGTAATCAATGAATCCTTCGACTGCTTTTAATTCTTCTTTGAAACCAATTAAT